>SYEN01000225.1 GCA_005800795.1 Burkholderiales bacterium
GCCGGGCCCGTTGGCGAAGCGCTGATCATGACGGCGCTGGGGCTTGCGGTGGCGATACCGGCGGTGCTTGCCTACAACTTCGCGGTGCGGCGCAACCGGCTGGTACTCGCGCAGCTCGACGCCTTCGCCCACGACCTGTTTTCCTTTCTCACCACCGGATCACACGTCAACGATGTCGCTGCGCCGGTACAGCAACGCCCGCCAATCGTTACTGCGGTCGTCAAAGCGGGAGCATAAGAATTATGGCATTCGGCGGATTCAACAAAGACGCACAGGCCACGCCGATGGCGGAAATCAACATGATTCCGCTGATCGACGTGATGCTGGTGTTGCTGGTCATTTTCATCGTCACCGCACCCTTGCTCACCCACTCGGTCAAGATCGATCTGCCCAAGGCATCGAGTCAGCCGAACCTGACCAAACCCGACAACATTCAACTCGGCATCCAGGCGGACGGCACGGTGTACTGGAACGGCGAAAGCGTCGATGACGCCGTGCTTGCCACGCGCATGAGCGCCGCGGCAAGCGTGTCGCCGCAACCCGAAGTGCACATACGCGCAGACAGCACGACCCCGTATCAACGCGTTGCCGATGTCATGTCCGCTGCTGCAAGAACCGGTCTGACCAAAATCGGCTTTATCACCGACCCCACGCGACGTCGCTGAAACTGCTGCGCCGAATATCCCCACGCCAAGGAGCCATATGAATCCGCAACCGATCGAATTACCCCCACTGGAAAACCTGCTGGTCGCCGCGCTCTACCTCGCGACGAACTTCGCGAAGAGCGGCTGTCCGCGGTTAAGCCACATGCTGCTGCATCAGCTCGAATTCGCGATGAACCATCCGCAGCGCGATGCATCACCGATGGTGCAGGAAACCTGCAAACAGTTGTATCGCACGTGGGAAACCATCCATAACGAACGCGTGATGGCGCTGACCGACGGGGAACAGCCCGCCATCACCGCCAAGTTCATTAGAAGCCCAAAATAGCGCAATAAAAACCCCTTTAAAAACAGATAGTTACATAACATCAGCCAGCCAGCATGCGCATCCTTTTTTGTGTCCTGCCCAGCCAGCCATTTCTTTTTTTGAATCTCTGGAAGGCAGACACCCATGAAACAACCGCAATTTCACCCGCTCGCCGGCATACTTCCGCTGGGCGCCATGATGGCTGGCATGATCTTCGTTCACGGCGATAGTTGCGCGCAAACCGCCCCCGCACCCAAAGCCGGCGACAAAGAACTACCCACTGTCAAAATCGAAAGCGACCGCGACAAACCTGACGGCCTGCGCGGCACCACCACGCGTGTCGGCAAAACGCTGCAAGACCCGCACGACATTCCGCAAGCCATCACCACCATTACCAACAGTCTGATGGAACAGCAGCAGGTGGGCAGCCTGCGTGAAGCGCTGCGTAATGTCTCGGGTCTGACGTTTAACGCAGCTGAGGGCGGGCGTTCCGGCGACAACATGAATCTGCGCGGGTTTTACACCTTCGGCGATTTATACATGGACGGCATCCGAGACACCGCCCAGTACAACCGCGAGACTTTCAATCTCGAACAGATCGACGTACTGCGTGGCGCCGGCGCCATGCTGTTCGGGCGCGGCCAGGCCGGTGGCGTCATCAATCTGGTGAGCAAAACCCCGCTGCGTTATGACCAGTACAAATTCACCGGCAGCGTTGGAACACGTGACTATCGTGAAGTGACTGCCGATCTGAACAAAGCCTTTAGCGCCGACACGGGGCTCCGCGTCAACCTGATGCAGCGCGACGAAGGCAGTTAACGTAAAAATCCGGTCACCGGCACTGAAGCGGAGATTCATCGCAAAGGCGCCGCGTTCAGCCTGGCGCTGAATCAAAGCGGCAAAAGCAAATTTTGGATCAACTATTACCACGTTGAAACCAACGACAATCCCGATTACGGCGTCTCTTTTGACAACGCCACTCGAGCGCCCGGCACGACACTGCCCGCCAGCTATTTCTGGAATAGCGACCGCAATTTTGACAAGAGCCGAACCGCCGTCACCACAGCCGTTCATGAGTATCAATTCTCGCTGCAAACCCAGTTGCGCACGCAAGTTCGCTTTGGCGACTATGAGCGCAGTTACTGGGCCAGAACACCCAACCTGACCACGCCGCCGAACCTCGCGGGTGGCATCGGCGGCAATCAAACGCGCGCCTCGGATTACGAGACCATCACCCTGCAATCCGATTTCAGCACCAAGTTTCAGGCCATGGGCATGAAGCATGAATTCATCGCGGGGATTGAGTACCTCAAGGAAGACAGCCATCGCAAAGGCTTGCAAAACTTCGGCACGGCGGCGGCGCCCGCCTATTACCCCTACTCCGAGGCCATCGCCGGCGCTGCGACTGACTTCACCGGCAAATCCTACGCAATCTACGTGCAGGACACCATTGAGTTCGTTCCCAAATGGAAAGCCACCCTGGGCATCCGGCGCGATCAACTGGACGCCACGTACAGCAGCACCACCTCGCCGCAGTTGAAATATGGCGAAAACAGCTATCGCGGCGCGATATCATTTCATCCCACGCCCGAGACGCACTATTACCTCGGCTGGAGCGATTCGTTCAGCCCAACCGCCGATCTTTACCAGCTGCCCGTGGCGCCGCTTCCCCCGGAGCGCAGCAACGTCATCGAACTTGGTGCGAAATGGCTGTTGTTCAATGGCGATCTTGCCTTGCGTGCGGCGCTCTACCGTGCCACCAAGGAATGGGAACGCAGCGCCGACCTCGAATCGACGGCAGCCGTGCTGACGAAAAAGCGCCGCACCAATGGCTTTGAACTCGAAGCCGCCGGACGCATCACCGACAACTGGGAAATCTTTTCCGGTCTGGCGTTAATGGACGCGAAAATTCTGGAAGTTGCCCAAAACGTCAATGCCACCACCGGCGCGATTACCTTCGGCAATCCGGGATACATCGGCCAGCGCGCGCGCAACACACCGCGCTACACCTTCAATTTGTGGACGACGTACAAGCTGCCCGGATCGTGGAAAATCGGCGGCGGTGTCGAAGCCAAAGGCGACCGGCAGGGCTTCAATCCCAGCGGCGCAGGCGCCGTGCCGACACTGAACGGCGTCTACTACCCCAATACCGCACCGTCCTATACGCGCTGGGACGCCCTCGTCGCCTACGAGCAGAAGCAGTGGGCGCTGCGCCTGAACATCAAGAACCTCTTTGACAAACTCTACTACGACTCACTCTACGACAACGGCCCGTTTACCGTGCCCGGGACAAAACGCACGGCTATTCTGACGGCGGAATTCAAGTTTTGAGTCAGCCTACAATCTGAAAGTCACGCATGTTGTTAGAGATCCCTCAAGTACTGCCGCGCGACGCGCTGGTGCGATTACGCGAAATCACCTCCAGCGCCGCGTGGACCGACGGAAGCATTACTGCCGGCACGCAATCGGAAAAGACCAAAAACAACATGCAAATTCCAGAGGATGCGCCCGCATCGCGCGAAGGCGGCGGCATCATCCTGGATTGTCTGGCGAAAAGCGCGCTGTTTTTTACCGCAGCGCTGCCCCGGCATATTTTTCCGCCGCTTTTCAATTGTTATCGGGGCTCAACCAATGTTTTCGGCAGTCACGTGGACAACGCCGTGCGCACCGACCGTGCCACCGGCAAGCACATACGCACCGACCTTTCGGCTACTCTGTTTCTGAGCGATCCATCCGAATACGATGGCGGCGAACTGGTGATCGAAGACACCTTCGGCACGAAATCCGTAAAACTTGCGGCAGGCGACTTGATTCTCTATCCGGCAAGCAGCGTGCACCGCGTCGAGCCGGTGACACGCGGCGCACGCGTGGCATCCTTTTTCTGGCTTGAAAGCATGGTACGCGAGGATGATCGCCGAAGGCTGCTGTTCGATATGGACATGGCAATCCTCGGTCTGCGCAACAGCATCGGCGACACGCCGAAAGTCGTGCGGCTCACCGGCTGCTATCACAACCTGCTGCGGCAATGGGCCGTGGTTTAGATTTTGCCGCGATTGCCACGCTCTTCACTGACACGCAGAATGATTTCCAGCGCGCGCGTGAGGTTCGCCAGCACGGCTTCACTACCGTCTGCAGGCAGGGCCGGCACATGCACAAAACCCGCGCGCCGGATACGCCGGTTTTTCGCCGCTGCATGCATCAAGCCGTAAAACACGTGGTTGCACACAAACGCGCCCGCGCTTAACGACGCTTCGGCCACTATGCCCGCGCGCACCACCGCTTCGACGGTTTGCGCCACCGGCAGAGTGGAAAAATACGCCGCCGGGCCGCGCGCAATCACCGCTTTATCGCGCAGCTGCGCGCCATCGTTATCCGCAGTGCGCGCATCACACCAATTGACGGCCACGCGCTCGATGCTGATCGCCGGGCGATCCGCCGCCAGCCCCACGCACAGCACAATAGCGGGTTTTTCACGCGCAATCAGCGCTCGCAGTACACGCGGCGCACGCGCAAACGAAGTCGGCAGTTCAGCAGTCACCACGTCCAGATTGCCCACGCCCGCGGGCAAACGACGGACGGCTTCGTACGACGGGTTGATGGCGTCACCGCCGAACGGGGCGAAACCGGTTACTAGCGCCTGCATTGTAAGTATTTGTTTTTATTGATATTTTTATTAATCAGCTCTGCACTACGCAGGCGTGCCTCGGCGTTTACGGCCAGACCGGTTGATGATTCCCCAGCGGCACCGTCGGCTTATCCCAATACGGCTGTGTTTCCGACAAGCCAATCACCGGCGACATATGCCGTAAGCGCCCCACCGGTGTATCGCTTACCATCGTCCAAGCGGAAATCTCCTCAGGCGTGAATTCTTTGGTCAGGTTTTTCAGTTGATCGAGCGGCACTTCGCCGCGTTCCACCAACCAGTGCCCAACCTGCGCCAGCGAAATGCGCACCAGCCAACTGCCGCCTTCCAGCGCGCGGCGCTTCAACGCCACCATGGCACCGAAACCCATCAGATAACCCGTCAGAAAGTCTATCGCCGATACCGGATAGAACTGCGGGCCCGGCTCTGCTCCCGGGAACATTTCGCCCTGACGATGCGTGATCCCGCTCACCGTTTGCACCACAGTATCAAAACCGCGGCGCGACGCCCAAGGCCCTGCATGACTGAACGCGCACAGCGACACTGCCACGATGCCGGGCCGCAATTGCGCCAGCGCTTCCGGCGAAAAGCCGCGGCTGCCCAGCGTGCCGGGCCGGTAGCCTTGTGAAAACACGTCCGTGCCTCGCACCAGCTGTTGCAGAATTTCCACGTCTTTCCCCTCGCGCAAATCCAGATGCGCGGAAAGCTTGCCGTGACCTGTGTCGTATTCCTGCCGGCCCAGACTCGGCAGATGCTTGCCGGTAATCTTGAGCACCTCCGCACCGTGTTCGGCCAGCGTGCGCGCGCAGGTCGGCCCGGCAATCACGCGGGTGAGATCGAGCACGCGTATGCCCGAGAGCGGTCGGTCACCCTTGGGCAAGGGCTCCGGCTTGCTATCGCCGATCTTGATGATCTCCATCAGCGGCAAACCAGCCACAGCGATACCCTGCGGATGCTTCACCCACTCCGCACGGCTGCGCACCATGCCGCCCGCGCCGTTGGCTTCGATAATGGCCTCTTCGAGTGCCTGCGCATCCCACTGCGACACCGCCCTGGCCACCGCGTCGCGCTCTTCCGCACAACCCAGCACTTTCAACGCGGCCGCGCGATGATTTGGAAAATTGCCGTGGATGTAACTCCAGCGCCCGTTCTTCGCCGGATAGGTGCCCATGATCGAGTGGCGGCCATTGGGCACCGGCGTATCGCCCATCACCAGATAAGAGCCACTGCGCAGCGAAGCGGTTGCGCGCCGCGTATCAATCGAAATTTTCTGCCGGTGGCCCGTACGCATTTCCCACAAATCGCTGGCCGCAAGGCCCACCGCCGCCAGCGATGCCACTGCCGTTTCGGTAATACGGAACGGCGTCGCCAGTATCGGGTCGTAGCTGCCGGAAATCTCTAATGCACTGGCGTGGCTTTCCAGCCAGCCCGCGATGGGAAACAGCGTGTCCAGCGTGTCTTTAATCATGGCGGGCTCCTGACAGTGGCGTAAAGGAAGCAGAAATGCGAGAAAAAAATGCAAGCACATCATTATAGTGGCCCGGACTCACACTTGGCAGCATCTCAAAAAATCGCAGACCCACGTGTAACCCTCGCTGCTGCCGGTATGCGGGCCACGGCATGTCACCTGGCGCGGCAACGACCACCGATCACTGAATCGATACCACTGTGGCGTGGCACGCCGTCTCCGCTCGCGCCGGTGAATACGCCACCTTGAACATTGATGACACCATTTACGACGCTACACCAGACAATCGTCAGCATGGCCAGACCCCAGTTATTACCGGGGCACAGATCCGCTGTCCGTTGCGGTCGAAATCGCACAGTACGGATGACCCAGACCCACTCAACTATCCTGCAGAATCGCGATTAAATGCATCAGCAGCCATTGCGGTTAACCGATGAACTATTTCCGTCCCAGCCCACCACCGACTACTTGGCTGTTGGCGGTTTTTCCAACCGCTGGCCGAAATCAATTTGCGGTTGACTGCCGTAAAGATCCAACACGCCCGTTGACGGTTTGCCAGGCGCGGGCGGTTCCTGCCCTCGCGCGACGTAAGGCGCGCGCCGCGCCAACTCGAGCGCATCACGAATGCGCGCCGGGTCGTTACCGCGCAGCGCCTCGGCCAGCGCTTGCGAGGCCTCGCTGCGCAGTTGCGCGTATTTTTTCAGCACCTCAAGCGTTTCGTTCGACGGCGCCGCCGGGTCCAGATGCAGCGCCGACAGTTGCTCGAAATTCTGACGGTATTCGGATGCGATATCGGATTCGATTTCGCTGGCCAGTTGCTCGAACGATGCCCCGCCGCGCCGGCCTTTGTCCAGTAAACGTTGCCAGCGCTCCATCAACAGCTTTTCTTCATCGAGAAAATGGCGAATTTCCACGCGCGCCAGTTTTTCTTCCTGCCAGTTATAAGTCGGCTCGGGAATCCAGTGCAGCAAAACAACAACAGCAACCGCATAGGCAGCTGCAGCAGCCCATTTACCACGCCGGTTCGCCGGGCTGCCCGCAGCCAGCGGACGCGCCAGCGCCAAACCGATAACCGCACCGGTCAGCAGGCCGCCGATGTGCGCGGCGTTGTCGATGCCCTTGATGAAAAACCCGAGCGCAATGGTCACGCCGGCAAACAACGCCGCACCGCCGAACAGCCAGCGAAACTCCGTGCGATTGACCTGATCCCTCTCGCGCCAAAGACACACCAGCAGCGCGCCATAAATGCCAAACACCGCGCCCGACGCGCCACCCGCCACCGCCTGATCGCCCTGCGCGATCAGCGAAACCCCATTGCCGGTCAGCCCGCTCAAAACAAAAATTACCAAAAACCGCAGCGAACCGTAGAGGCGCTCCACCAGCCGCCCGGCTTCCCACAGCGCGGCCATGTTCATTAAAAGATGCACCACACCGAAGTGCAAAAACATTGCCGTCGCGAGCCGCCACCATTCGCCATCCTTGGTGGCCGGGCCGAAGCCCGCGCCCCACGCCAGTTGCACGTGGTTCGGCGAATGCCAAAAGCCGCCGCCGTTCAACAGCATGGCCGCGAACGCCGCGAGATTCAGACACACCATGAGCGCCGTCACCGGCGGCAGCGCCAGACGGCCATGCATTAGATCGATGATTTTTGACGCGCCGGTCGGCGCAGCTTCGGGAGACGATGCAGTCATGAACTTGTGTGCCGTGCCTGGCACGAAACGCCGCACAGCGAATGCCCGGATTTTACGCTGGATTCAACACCATTCGGACAGGCGCTTGCCGGGCCATGGCGCTTGGACTACATTCAGCCCTAACCGTTCGATCCGCACCACAATCCGTTAATTCAACAATCATCCCTACGAGACCGACCATGAGCGACTGGAGCCAGGTTACCCGCCCCATCCCCGTGCCCAATGAGCGCACCAAACCCTTTTGGGACGCGGCGAAGGAACACAAACTCGTCATGCAGCGTTGCCAAAGCTGCGGCAAGTTCCAACACCCGCCGTACCCAACATGCACCAACTGCGTGTCGGTCGATTTGAAATTCGAACCGGTTGAAGGCAAAGGTAAGATCTACGCCTACACCATCATGTATCACACGGGCGACAAGCGCTTTGCGTCCGCCGTGCCGTACGCCAGCATTATCGTCGAACTCGACGCAGCACCCGGCGCACTGATGGCCGCCAACCTGCTCGAAGCCGAATACACCGAAGCTAAGGTGGGCCGCCGCGTAGAACTTACCTGGCAAAAACTAAACGACGATTTCGAGCTGCCACAGTTCCGGCTGGCCAAATAACCCTGGAACCATAACGAGAACAAGGAGACCAGCCATGGCCAAGTGGGAAAACCGTTGCAAAATCGCCGTCAGTGGCGTGGGCTATTCCAAGGCCACGCGCACCGCTGAAAAGCCGCTTGCCGCGCACGCGCTCGACGCCGTGAAAGATGCAGTGGCCGATTCGGGGCTCAAGATGGAAGACATCGACGGCCTGTCGACTTACCCCGAACTGCCTGCCACCGGGCATGCCGAGGTTGACGGTATTTCCGTGGTGTCGGTGAACAGCATGATGACCATGCTGAAGTTGCCCAACCTCACTTGGCATATTCAGGTCGGCTCGGTGAACATCGGCGGCGCTGTGCAGCAGGCGGCAAATGCGCTGCTGGCCGGTGTGTGCAAATACGCCGTCGTGTGGCGCGCGATGCACAACCCCAAGGGCACCTATCAAAATCTGCCTGGCCAGTACGCCGCTGCCGCGACCCAATTCACCGGGCCGTGGGGCTTTGGCGGCCCCGGTCAAGGCATGGCGGTGGCGTACACGCGTTGGCTCGAAACGCACAATAAAAATCGCGAAATGATGGCCACCCTCGCTGTTACCCAGCGCAAACACACGCAGCACAATCCGCACGCATATTTCTACGGCACGCCGCTGACGCGCGAGGATTACCTGAATTCACGCATGGTGGCGTATCCGTTTTGTTTGTACGACTGCGATATTCCGGTGCAGGGCGCGGTGGCAATCGTGCTCACCACGGCAGAACGCGCGAAAGACTTGAAACCCAAGCCCGCCTATCTCGCGGGTTATGGCGAGCGGCTGCATTTTGAGGTCGCCGGCCGCATTGGCAGTCTTTCCAGCTATATGCTGGGCGGCAGCAGCTCGGCAAAATTGACGTGGGAACGCTCCGGGTTTTCACCCAAGGATGTGGACGTCGCGCAAATTTACGATGGCTTTTCCGCCTCGGTGATTTACGGCCTCGAATCGTACGGCTTCTGCAAAGAAGGCGAAGCGCTCGATTTCATTCAGGATGGCCGCATCGAACTCGACGGCGAGCTGCCGCTCAAC
>SYEN01000226.1 GCA_005800795.1 Burkholderiales bacterium
AAGCACGCTCGGCATCTATCAGGAGTTTCCGGACATCATGCGTGACGCGATGCCGCGCGATGCGCTATGGGTGCGCGATATCAGCTTTCACCAAACCACCTGGGCCAATCGTATTTTCCCGGTGTATGGGCCGCGTGATAGCATTTATTCGGTGGGAGCCGCTATTGGCACCGGCATGCCGCTCGCCATCGGCGCCGCACTCGGTGCTCCGGGCCGCAAAGTGGTTGCGTTATGCGGCGACGGCGGCTTTGCGTTGAACCTGGGCGAGTTGTGGACCGCGGTGCAGGAAAAACCCGACGTGTGTTTTGTGGTGATGAACGACAAGGGCTACGGCGTGATCCGTCACATTCAGCAATCCACTTACGGCGAGCGCCGCTTCTACGATGAACTCGCCGGGCCCGACCTTGAGGGGCTGGCCAAAGTCGCGGGCCTGCCGTATTGGCGTGTGCGCCATATTGGCGGAGAACTGGGTGCGCACTTGAAGGCCGCGTTACAGCAGCGCGGGCCGAGTTTGATTGAAGTGGACATGGAGGCCATCGGCCCGTTCACACCGCAGCACTCGGTGCCGCGTTACGGTGACAAGAAATGATGTGCAGCGGCTAAGAAGCGAAATAAAAAATTCAATTAAATCAAATGCTTACGATTTAAACGCTGGAGGGCGGCTGTGCCTCAGGCTACGTCTTCGGCTTGAACGCCGCGTGCTTGACGATTGTTACCGCCAGCGCGTACACCGCACGCACCGCGCGCGCAGGTTCCAGTTCCGATGTGGCGCAACGCATCTGACGCACCAAGAGCCAAGCCTGCCACCAATCCGCTAGCTGCTGCTGTTGTAGCCCCCGGTTTGCGTGAGGTCAGTTAAATGCCGCTTTCACCCCTGGCGGCGGTGAGTAGCGGAAGGTGCCTTTACCGAGGATGGCATCCCTGCCGCCATTTTTTTCAATGACGGCGGCCTGGTCTGCTTTGGCATTGTGGTTGGCGACGTCGGGATCGACCACCTTGCGCAACGTGGCTTCGCATTCAGCGATCACGCTGGCGTATTGCGCATTGCGGCCGAGATCGTTCTGTTCGTACGGATCGGCAAGCAAATCAAACAGCATCGGCGGCAGACCGGCGTAGTGCACATACTTGTAGCGGTTGCCTTCACCGCAGCGGATCATCGACGTGCCGGTGATCGACGCTGCCGCGTGATACTCCGACAAAATTGTGCGTCGGGGCGCGAGACCATTGGCGATGTCGATCAGCGATACGCCGGGCAGCGTGGCGTCGGCGGGTGCCGGTTTTGCGCCCACGCTTTGCACATAGGTGGGAAAACCGTCCGCCAGCGTTACCGGTGTATTGCACACTTTGCCTTCGGGAATGTCCGGGCCGGCGGCAATCATCGGAATGCCGGCGGATTCTTCATACATCGTCGATTTGGCCCACATGCCGCGCGTGCCAAGGTTGTCGCCATGATCTGAGGTATAGACGATGCGGGTGTCGGCGAGCATGCCGAGCTCTTCCAGCACGCGCAGTATTTTGCCGACGTTATCATCCAGAAACGACGTGAGGCCGAAGTACGCTGCGATGGCCCGCCGTACCATGGGTTCGTCAAACGGTTCATCGAAGCACATGCTTTTGCGCATCGCATCGATAAACGGATGGCGCGGGCGCTGATCGTGTGCGTACATGTCGGGGAAAGGCACTTTGTCCACCGGATAGCGATCGTAGAACGCCTGCGGCGCGATCAGCGGAAAATGCGGTGCCACGAAACCCACGTACATGGCCCAGGGCTTGTTGCGATGTTTGGGTGCTTCGCGGGTAAGCCACTTGACGGTCTCGTCGACAATCGAGCGGTCGTACCGTGTGTAATCGGATTCCCCCGGGCCTGCCTCCGGCCCCAGATTGGCTGCGCCTTTACGCCGCGGCAGTTCGTCGCGGATCAGCCCCAGCAAATCACCGGCGTCATTGACGATGTGCATCGGCAGTATCTCTTCATCAAAGCCGTTGCGTTTGGCGTCATCGCCGCTGGCGTAATGCAGTTTGCCGATGGATACCACGTGGTGCCCCTGCGCCATCAAGCGATGGCCCCACGACGGCAACCTGCCGTTGTAGGCGATGGCGTTGTCCCAGCACCGATGCTCGTGCACATAACGCCCGGTGGCGAACGACGCACGTGCCGGCACGCAGATTGGGCAATTCGTATAGGCGCTGGTAAATCGCGTACCGCGCGCAGCGAGCTTGTCCAGATTGGGCGTTTGAATCATCGAGTGCCCGTAACAGCCCAGCACGCGCTTGTTGTGCTCGTCAGAGAGGATAAAGATGGTATTGGTAGGTTTCATTGTAAGTAATTGATTTAATTGATATTTTTAATAGACTCATTCCGCTGTCACAGCGGCTGCCTTGACCACCGCCGCCCACATTGTCACCTCATCGCGCAGCCAGCGCGTGGTTTCCTCCGCCGTATAGCCGAAAGGTTCGACGCCCAGTGCCACCAGCCGCTGACGTACATCGTCGGCGCGTATGGCCTGAGTCACGACACTGGCGAGCCGGTTGATGATATCGCGCGGCGTGGCCGCAGGGGCGTGCATGCTGTAAGTGGCGTTGACGATCATGTCAACACCGCCTTCGCGCATGGTCGGTACTTGCGGTAGCAACGGTGTGCGCGCGGCGGCGGTGACGCCCAGTGCGCGCAGCCGTCCGGCTTTGGTGTATTCGAGCACCGAAGGCACGTTGCCGAAATTCATTTCGACCTCACCGCCAATGAGTGCCGTCAGCGACGGCGATGTGCCCCGATACGGCACATGCCGTAGCCGTGTATTCGTGCGTAGTTTGAACAGCTCGCCCGACAGGTGTTGTGTGGTGCCTGTGCTGCCGGACGAAAACTTGATGTCGTCCGGTTTCGCGCGCGCCAGTGCAATAAGGTCCTTCACGCTGCGCGCCGGCAGCGAGGGGTGTACCACCAGTACGTTGGTGCTGGCGGCAAACAGAGAGATTGCTGCCAAATCGCGCTGGGTGTCGAAAGGCAGGTTTTTGTAGAGGGACATGTTGATCGCAATGGGTGAAGAATTCACCAGCAGCGTGTAGCCATCGGGGGCGGCCTTGACCACGAACTCCATCGCGATATTGGTGCTGGCGCCGGTACGGTTTTCGATAATAATTTGCTGCCCCAGGGCCTCAACCATTTTCGGTGCCAGCAGCCGTGCCATGATGTCCGTGCCGCCACCGGCGGGAAAACCGTTGACCAGGCGGATGGGCTTCACCGGGTAGGTTTGTGCCGCAGCGATTGACGGTGGGGTAGCCGCGAACAGGGCACAGGCGAGGGGGGCTGAAAGGCGGCGCACCGTTGCGGTTGCCCTGAGGTGGTCATTCCGGCAAAAACCAGCTTCCAGACAGCGTTTCTCGCCAAAGGTCATAAATTGACTCATTTTAGGAATTGCAGTTACGCACACGATAGGGCTGCGGAACCCTCTCGAGATCGAAGTTCATAGCAAGATTGTAGGGCAGTCAGGTGAAGTTTACGAATCTGTGGGGATAGTAGGCCGCGACCGCTGGCCGTTCAATTGACAGCGATTTGGGGGCCGGGATACATTGGGCGCGGCAAGTCAGTTGGGGTTGAAAATTTCTACCCAAGAACCTGAACGCGCAGTGGGGATCACAAGAAGCCCCATTTTCCCCGGCAGAAGGGACCGCACCAGAGGAGCCAGCATGGACGCACGGCAACGCATCACCATGGCCATCGGAACCGCGGTTGCTTTGCTGGCGGCGCTACCTAGCGGCGCGCAAACGCAGCAAAAATATCCGTCGAGGCCGATTCGTTTCGTGGTGCCGTTCTCACCGGGCGGCAGCACCGACACCATGGCGCGCCTTGTCGCGCAAAAAATGAGCGACAACTGGAGCCAGCCGGTGGAGATCGAAAACCGAACCGGTGCGGGCGGAATCATCGGCACCAGCCTTGTCGCCAAGGCAACGCCGGATGGCCACACACTACTGGTCATTTCGTCGGCCTTTGCGATCAACCAGGCGTTGAATCCGAACAACCTGCCTTACGACAGCTATAAGGATTTTACCGGCGTTACACGGCTCGGATTTTCCACTACAGCATTGGTAGCGACTCCAACCTTGGGCGCCAGGACGCTCAGGGAATTCATCGAGATGGCCCGTGCGCGGCCTGGCAAGATCTTTTTCAGTTCCGGCGGCGCCGGTAGCGCGACTCACTTGAATGGTGAGCGTTTTCGTTTTGCCTCCGGCATCAAGGCCGTGCATGTCGGATTCAAAGGTGCGTCGGACGCGCTGCTCGAAGTGGTCGCCGGGCGCATGCACTACCTCACTACCAGCCTGCTGACCTGTTTGCCCTTTATACGCGACGGACGGGTATTGGCGCTGGCTGTCATCACGCCGGCGCGTTCGCCGTTACTGCCGGATGTGCCCACCATCGCAGAGGTCATCCCGGGCTACCGCCGCGACGGAGCGCACATGATGTTGGCACCGGCTGCGACGCCACGCGCGATCTTAAGCCAGTTGAACCAGGAAGTGCGGCGCGTTTTTGATCTCCCCGATGTCAAGGAGCGGCTCAAGAACTTCGACTATGTGCTGTCGCCAACCACGCCGGAAGAAACCGACAAAGTCATACGCGCTGACATTGACACCTTCGCCGAGGTCGTTGCGCGGGCCGGCTTGCGGCCGAAATGAAGTTAAGTCGATAGGCTACCCACTCAAGCCCTGAGCGGTGTGTATCCCGGTGCGTTTTTTCGGAACTGCATGACTTTGCGCCACCCGCAAGTCTTCGGGCGCGTTCATGACCCCCTCCGTTGCGGTGGTTGCATGCGAATCAAGAACTGGTCAAGCATGGTATGAACACGGGCTGACACCGGTTATTCAAGTATGCGAAACACAACACCGGCGTCAATTACGGCGGCGTGATGCCCGCGTCGCGCACGACTTTAGTCCAGTGCGTCAACTCGGAACGAACCCATTCGCGAAATTCTTGTGGCGAAGTGCGGTTGACCGGTTCCATGCCGAGGAATTCGATTTGTTTGCTGAATTCCGGCGTTGCCAGGGCACGGCTCATTTCGGCGTGCAGTTTCTTGATGATTGGGGCTGGTGTGCCCGCGGGAGCGACGATGCCATACCAACCGTTACCGGTATAGCCGGGCAGCGTTTCCGCGATGGCCGGTACCGTGGGCATGCTGCGCAGGCGCTCGAAATGACTGGTTGCTATAGCACGCAGGCGTCCAGCCGCAATTTGCGGCTGCGAACCGGTGACGCTGCCAATCGCCAACTGGATACGGTTGCCCAGCAGGTCGATAACCGCGGGGCCCATGCCTTTGTAGGGCACGTGGCCGAATTTCGAGCCACTGCGTTGGTTGAGCATCTCGACAGCCAGATGCCCCACGGTCCCCACACCCGGCGAGCCGGCGAATATCTTTCCCGGCTGCGCTTTCGTCATCTCGATCAATTCGCCCAGGTTCTTGGCGGACAACGAGGCATGCACCACCAGAAGTTGCGGGACATGCGCGGCCATGCCGACAAACGCGAAATCCTTGAGCGGGTCGTAGTCGAGCTTGGAACCCAGCGCGGCGTTGGTGGCCAGCCCCGTTGATGACCCCAACAACAGTGTATGACCATCCGGCGTAGCGCGAGCGGCCATGGTGTGGGCAATCGCTGTGCCTGCGCCGGGGCGGTTATCGGCGACCACGGCCACACCAAATTTATCGGCGAACCAGGCAGCGAATGCACGGGCCAGCGGATCGGCAGACCCGCCCGGTGGAAACGGCACGATCATGCGAATGGGGCGCGTCGGATAGGCAATCTCCGCCGCTTCTGCGCCAAAGGCTGTCGCTGCGACGGCTAGCGCCGCCAGAGTCGCCCGTGCGGCTGGGTGCAAGTGCGGCCCATGGTGACCCGGCACGCGCCGATTGTGTTTGTCGGAGAAAATGAACAGGCTGCGAACAAGTTTCATTGGAATCTCCTGAAAATCAGGTTTACATGGCTACCACCAACTTTATGTTACTCCCTGTTGACGCTTTTTACTGGTGATTTCATTTGTACTTTTTGGTAATCAAATCGCTCAAAGACACGCCTTTGTCGATATCTGCCTTGCGCTTGGTGTCCGCGCCGTCGATTTTGAGCGCCACTTCCAGCACCGCCGCGATTTTGTCAGCGGGAATAATCGCCACGCCTGCTTCATCGGCACAGATGAGATCCCCTGGTTTGCACGGCACGCCGCGAATTTCCACCGTGCCGTTGACCTCCACCGTCTGCATGCGCCACTTGCCGGTGATCGGTGTGAAGCCGCGGCACCACACCGGCCAGCCCATGCCGCGATACTGATCGGGGTCGCGCACCGTGGCATCCACCACCGCGCCGATGAACCCCTGACGCTTGGCGATGGTCGCCGATTGCCCGCCCATGTTGGAGCAGCCCATCACGCCTTGCATCACCAGCACGTCGCCCGGCTCGGCAAGGTTGTGTGCCTCGGTCTCGCCCTGGGTGTTGATTTTTTCGTTCGCGGCCTTGTGGATTTGCACATCACGTGCGATGTTGCGCACCGTGAGTGCGGGCCCGACGATGCGCTGGCCGGTGTTGACTGGCGGCATCAGGTAGGCGGGGATCACCGCGACAATGCCCAGCTCATCGCAGGCATCCGACAGCGTGCCGGTCAAATCCACCAGTGCCATGAATTGATCGATGATGCTTTTGGATGGGCGGGGAATGTCGGTGAGGCGGATGGCCTCGCGCGGCATGCGGCCAAGGGTTTGTTTTTCTGGCATGTAGGCTCTCCAAGATGGGGAACCGGTATTGTAGCCAACCCGACTTACGCCGGAAGCGTCAGGACAATGAATTTATGTAATCTTGCGCGTGCTCGTTCGACTGGTGTAGTGTTTCACACTGATAGGTACAACAACTACGGAGTACGTCGCCATCTTGGCGTTTTCACTGGAGGATTCATGAAAGTCGTGCCCACGCTCGTTGCAACAACCCTGCTGGTTTTGAATGCCAGCGGCTGGGCGCAAGGCTGGACCCCGCAACGCAACGTTGAAATTGTCGTCGGCTTTGCCCCCGGCGGCGGCGTAGATCGCACGGCGCGCGCGCTGGAGCGGGTGCTCACCACGCAAAAGCTTGTCAACAACGGTGCGAGCGTCGCCAACAAACCAGGCGGTAACACCACCATTGCCTATCAATACTTGAACCAGCGCCCGCCCGATGGCCATACGGTGATGGTCTATGGGCAAACGATTTTCACCTCACACATCACGGGCGCAAGTGCGCTCACCTTTACCGACTTCACGCCGGTGGCGACGCTGTTTTCCGAATACCATGTCTACATGGTTGCGGCCAACACGCCAGTGAAGACCGGCAAGGATCTCGTCGCACGCATGAAAAACGACGTGCGGCAGGTGAGCGCAGGCGTTTCCGCCATCGGCGCACCCGGCCATCTCTCCTTCGGGCTGCTGACTAAAGCTGTCGGCGGCAACGTCAAGGACATGAAAATCATCGCCTTCAAGGGCTCGGCCGATGCGTTGACGGCAGTGCTCGGCGGTCACATTGAAGTCACGCCCGCGCCGGCGAACCTCGCCGCCGCGCACGTGGCCGCCGGGCAGGTGCGCACCGTGGCCGTGGCCGCGCCCAAGCGGCTCGGCGCACCGTTCACCGCGATTCCCACGTGGCGCGAACAAGGCATCGATCTCGTTTACGGCCCGTGGCGCGGCATTCTCGCGCCGAAGAATCTACCCGCCGCGCAGCTCGCGTGGTGGGAATCAACGTTACGTAAAATCGCCGACACCGCAGAATGGAAAAGCGATATGGAGAAAATCTACGCAGTAGATGATTTTGTTACTGGCGCGCAATTGCTGAAGGACATGCAGAAGGAGTATGCCGAGACGCGCGCGGTGCTGATGGAGTTGGGGATGGCGAAGTAGGCGTTGTGTGCTATCCGCGAGCAAATGGTGTCTGGATTGCCGTTTTCCGGACTATCGTAAGCATTTGTTTTTATTGATTATTTAGTTCTATGGCATGAAACATTTTAGCGCGATACTTAAGCACATGGGTGCACATGCACCGAGGGCGTTTCAGTGAAAACTTTTTGGCCGGTGTTACTCCCTGAACTTCGACAGTTTCCGGAACCTGAGCGCGACAACGCGCTAGCGCTTGCGCGCGAGACGCCACTTGACGTGCTTGAACTCGTGGGCATGGCGGTTGGGTTAATGGCGGTGACGGCGATGACTAAGTTCAGCGTCCCGGAACCGTCGATGGTGTCGCGCTTCGTCTTGGTACTGATCAACTTTGCGGTCGCCATGCCTTTGCTGGCTGTGGTGTTGGGACCTTTCCACGTGCGTCGTCTGCGACGTGGCTTACGCGCACAACTTCAGAACAGAGGCCGCCGATGAATCTGGCAGCGCTTCAGTGGGCGGGGGCGATTATCTTCGCCGTCGCTATCGTTCACACTTTCTCGACGAAGTACTTTGAAAAGCTCGCCCGCCAGCGTCCGGCTCACGCGGGCATTTGGCATCTGCTGGGCGAAGTCGAAGCGGTGTTCGGTTTTTGGGCCATGGTGCTGATCATCGTCATGGCGCTCCTGGTGGGTACAAAGTCAGCCACGGATTACCTTGACACCCGCAACTTCACCGAGCCCATGTTTGTGTTTGCGATCATGGTTGTGGCGGGCAGCCGCGCGGTACTTTATATGGCTCGGCGGTTGGTAGAGACGCTGTCGGGTTTGGTGCCGCTACCGGGCACATTGGGTTTTTACGTGCTGACGATGTCGCTTGTGCCGCTGCTCGGCTCGTTCATCACCGAGCCGG
>SYEN01000227.1 GCA_005800795.1 Burkholderiales bacterium
ATCGTCGCCACGAATCACGTGCGTCATGGCCATATCAATATCGTCCACCACCACGCCAAAGTTGTAGGTGGGGATGCCGTCCGCGCGCATGATCACCAGATCATCAAGCTCGCTGTTGGCGATGGTGATGGGGCCTTTAATGACGTCATTCCACGTGACTTCACCGCTGTCGGGATTGCGAAACCGCAGCACCGGCTGCATGCCCGCCGGGGGCTTCAAGCCCGAACGTTGTACGTTTTCCGGGCGCCAGCGACCGTCGTAACGTGGCTTTTCGTTGCGCGCACGCTGGGCTTCGCGCATCACATCGAGTTCTTCACGCGTGGCGTAACACGGGTAGGCATGGCCGGTGCGCAGCAATTCGTCAGCCACAGCGCGATACCGCTCCAGCCGTTGCATCTGAAAATAGGGGCCTTCGTAATCGAGGCTCAGCCACTGCATGCCATCAAGAATGGCCTGCACCGAGGCGTCAGTGGAACGCTCACGATCGGTATCCTCCACACGCAACACGAACGTGCCGCCAACTTTTTTGGCATAAGCCCAGCAAAACAGCGCAGTACGCGCGCCACCGATGTGCAAATAACCCGTGGGGCTGGGCGCGAAACGGGTACGGATCGGTGAAGGCATATGCGGCGTGTCAGGCTTCAGGAAAAAGCGCGCATTCTACGCGAAGCATCTGGCTTTGTCTTGCAGTATTGCAAAAATATTCAATGAAAACAGATACTTATATATAACGCTATTTGTTCAGCCCCAAGCGTTCCACCGCACGCTTTTCTTCGTCGTAGGCGCGGCGCACCCACTTCGCGTACTCCTCGCCCGCCATGTAATACGGGTCCATCGCGAAACGCTCCAGCACTTTCAGAAACGCCGGATCGTCTGCTGCTCGCTTGAAGGCATCGTGCAGCACTTTCACAATTTTCGGATCCATGCCCTTCGGCCCGCCGATGCCCCACGGCGAGTTGGCGACGATGCCGTAAAGCTCCCTCAACGTCGGCACGTTCGGCGCCCGCGAAATACGCCCCGGGCTCCACATCACCAGCGGACGGACCTGCCCAGCCTCCACCAGTTCCCACGGCGGCGTGCCCGCAAGCACCTGCACATGCGAGCCGCGCAGCGCAACCACGGATTCAGCTGCTCCCTTGAACGGTACGTGCACCCAGTTAAGGCCCATCCGCTGCGACAGATCTTCCATCACCAAATGCAGGCTCGTGCCCGCTCCCGGGCTGGCATAACTGATCTTGCCGGGATTGGCTTTCACGAACGCCAGCAACTCGTCCCAGGTTTTCCACGGCGAATCGGCACGCACGCTGGTGCCAAACTGATAACCGGCGATGTTGAGAATCCACGTCAAATCGTTAATCGGATCAAACGCAGTTTTCACCATGTGCGGCAGTCGAAACACCCCCAGCGGCAGTTGCGACACGGTATAGCCGTCCGGCTTGGCAGTCGCCGCCATGTGCTGTGCAGCCAGCGCACCGCCGACGCCGGGTTTGTTCTCGACCACCACGCGCTGACCGAGTTGTTTGCCCACGCTTTCGGCCAGCGCGCGCAGGGCGATATCCGAACCGCCGCCGGCCACCCACGGCACCAACAACGTGATCGGGCGCGATGGATATTGTCCCTGCGCGTGACACACACCAAACCCCGCGCTCGCCAGTACCGCGCCACACAACATTTGCCGTAAGAATTTCATGATTTCTCCTCAACCGTGCGGCTGACGCCGCTTGAATTCTTCCACCGCCTGATCCACCCGCATAAACACCGCGCCCTCGTTGCTTAACTGCCGGATCATACGCTCGATCACCAGAATGCGATGCCCGCGGCCGCTGATAAACGGGTGGCAAGTGTACGTCAGTACGCCCCAGTCAACGTTTTCGCGCATGTAGCGAAAATCTTCCACCCAGTTTTGTTCGACGAGATGTGCATTTTTCAATCCCTGTCGCAACGAGGTTTCAGCCCGCACAAACTCATAGTGCGGCGAGTCATCGGTTGACCAATGTATCGGCATTTCCACCAGCGGGGTCTTGGTACCCAACACCGCCGGCTTTTCGAGTTCAATCACATCGCCCTGCCGCGCGTAGTACGGTGTGTAGTCGTCGCCCATCATGCTGCTGTCGTACACAAACGCGTGTTTCAAAAAGAATTTCACTGAATGCGGTGACAAATCCCAAGACGGTGACCGGTAGCCGCGTGCATATTGGCCGGAGATTTTCCTGATCGATTCGTTGGCGCGAAACAGCTCGCGCTCCTCGTCTTCTGCACTCAGACTCGCCGGCGGCCGATGCGTCCAGCCGTGATGCGCCAATTCGTGGCCGGCATCAATGACAAGTTTCACTGCCTCGGGAAAGCTCTCGATGGTGTGTCCCGGCACATACCACGACGTCTGTATGTCGTAGCGGCGGAACAACTCGATCAACCGCGGCGCCCCCACTCGCGGCCCGAATTCGCCGCGCGACAACCACGAAGGCCCCACCTGCCCGCGCGACATAAAGCCGGAAATACCGTCGAAATCGAAGGTTAGACAAACGATGTGCATTTGTGCCGTGCAACGTGAGTCGTGAAATGTGAAACGTGGCGGAGTTGTGAGTTCAGCGGGCTAGTGCGATGATAGCAAAAGGCGGCACACCACCTACACTGCGCATTTCACTATTCACATTTCACGTTTCACACAAAAAATGGAACACCTCATACAAAACTGGAACGTACGCAAACCCGTTGCGCACACGCGCGCCGGCATTGTCGCCACGCAAAACCGAATTGCCGGTGAAGCAGGGGTCAAGATTCTGAAGGCAGGCGGCAATGCCGTCGATGCCGCCGTCGCCACGGGTCTGGCGCTGGCTGCCGTCGAGCCGTGGAACAGCGGCCTGGGTGGCGTGGGCTTTATGCTGGTGTATCTGGCCAAAGAAAAACGCGTGCAGGTGGTCGATTTCGGGCCCGTCTCGCCCGGCGCATTGAACCCTGCGGATTTTCCACTGACCGGCGGATTTACCAGCGATTTGTTCACCTGGCCGACGGTGAAAGATGATCGTAACGTGCACGGCCCCAATTCCATTGCCGTGCCCGGCCACGTAGCCGGACTGTCACTCGCACTGGAGAAATTCGGCAGGTTCAAATTCCGCGATGTGATTCAGCCCGCCATTGCGCTCGCTGAACAAGGCATGGCGGTCGATTGGTATCTCACCTTGAAGGTCGCCATCAGCGCAAAGGAGTTGGCGCAGTATCCCAGTTCTGCCAACGTTTATCTGCCCGGCGGCTATCCGCCCGTCACACCCGCTGGCGCAAATATCGAACGCCTGCACCTCAAGGGCTTGGCAAAAACGATGCGGCGGCTGGCCGACGCCGGCCCGCGCGATTATTACGAAGGCGAAATCGCGCAAAGCATCGCGCGCGACATCAAAGCGATGGGCGGCATACTGTCCGCTGACGATCTGAAGCGCTACCACGCGCGCATTGTCGATCCCATCAATACTGAATACCGCGGTGCGCAGCTGGCGCTGGCGCCCAATCTCACCGCTGGGCCTTCGATGCTGCAAACGCTTAACGATTTACGCGGTGTGCCATTTGGCAAAGGCGCGCCGGGCGCCGAGTCGTTCATGGCGTACGCCAAAGTGCTGCGCGACGCCTTTGCGGTGCGCCTCTCCACTATGGGCGATATCACTGCCGAAGGCGACGCGCGCGACCCGGCCTGCACCACACATTTCAATGTGGTGGACCGCGAAGGCAATATGGTCGCGCACACACAAACGCTGCTGTCGGTATACGGCTCCAAAGTCGTGCTGCCGGAAACCGGCATCCTTATGAACAACGGCATCATGTGGTTCGACCCCCGTCCCGGCACACCCAATTCACTCGGCCCCAACAAGCGCGCACTGACCAATATGTGCCCGGTCATTGCGCACAAGGACGGCAAAGCGTGGTTCGCCATCGGCGCATCCGGCGGGCGCAAGATTTTCCCTGCCGTGCTGCAACTTACTTCGTTCATGATCGACCACGGCCTGAGTCTCGAAGACGCGTTTCACCACCCGCGCATCGATGCCAGCGGCGGCGATTTTGTGGGGGTCGATCCGCGCATGCCCGAAGCGGTCGTTCAAACACTCAAGGCGGAGTACCCTGCCAGCCTCACGGAACTAGTGGTGTACCCGACCAATTTCGCCTGCCCGAGCAGTGTGTATCAGGCGGCGGATGGCGAAAAATACGGGGTCTCTGACGTGATGTCGCCGTGGTCAGGCGCGGTGGCGGAATAACCCGACCAGCTGCACGCTCAGGATTTGTCCAGCGGCGGTGCGCCGCCAGACTCACCCAGATCAATGTCCAGTGGCTCCTGCGTCGTGCTTTTCAAGCGCCGGCGGGTTTTTTCGAGCATGGTCACCACTTCGTTGTCGAACCAGCGCAAAAACGCCGGCGCTTCGCCATGTCGCGAAATCTCCGCCATGCGGCGCACCCCTGATTCCGACAAAAACGGCTCTTTCTTCGTCCCGCGCACGCAGTATTCCGTGGTGGCATAGTGGCGAATACTGCGATCCACGTCCTTGTATCCCAATGCCTGACACATCGGCGCGGCCTCGAACCACGCACGGTTGCGAAACATGATCATGAGTATCTGCGTATAACCGTATCGAAACACGCGCGCATCGCTGTCGTAGGCATGCGCGCGCAGGGCCCGCGCCGAACCGCCAAAGAATCGCACGATATCGGGCGTGAACATCACACCGGCCACAGGCGCAATCAACACCGCCACCATCGCGAATACGAACTTGTCGCCCCAGTGATACGCCGCACCGAACACCGCGCCCACCAAGACCAGCTTCAACAAAAAATTCATACTCGCCGCCGCTATGCACCGGATAATCGTATGGCCCTGACAGGGGTAAAATCACGCACCACCTAGACATTGTGACACATGCGCCGTTGGAATAAATAGTTGTTTTAAAACAAATACTTACGGGATAATAACCCTTACCATGTTAAACGCCGCCATCGTAGGCCTCGGCCGCTGGGGCCAAAACCTTGTCAATCACATTCAGGGCAAGAGCGACAAGATCCGCGTCGTCATGGGTGTGCTGCGCCACCCTGAAAACGCGCGCGACTACGCCGTCGCGAAAGGCTTTACGCTGGTCGACAGCCTGGACAAAGCACTCGCCGACCCGAAGGTCGAAGCCATCATCCTCGCCACGCCGCACACCGCGCACGCCGAGCAAATCATCGCCTGCGCCAAGGCGGGTAAACCTGTGTTTACCGAAAAGCCCTTCACGCTGACCACCATCAGCGCGCAGGCCGCGCTGCGCGCCTGTGCCGAAGCCAAGGTCACGCTCGCCATCGGCTACAACTGGCGCTTTCAGCCCGCGTTGCAAGCCATCAAGCAGCTGCTCGACAGCGGTCGCCTAGGCAAACTGCTGCACATCGAAGGCAATTTCAACGGCCCCAGCGTCTATCGCGTCAGCAAAGACCACTGGCGGCAAAACCGCGACGAAGGCCCCGCCGGCGGCATGACCGGGCGCGGTGTGCATGTGGTCGACGCCATGCTCTACCTCGCCGGCAAAATCGACACCGTGCACGCGCAAAGCCACCGCATAGCGCTCGACTACGGCACCGACGACACCACCTCCATGTTATTCAAATTTCGCGGCGGCGCCACTGCGTATCTGGGCACCGTCATCGCCACCGCCGAAACCTGGCGCCTGCAAGTATGCGGCTCGCGCGGCTGGGCCGAAGTCGGCGACGTGCAACACCTGACCACCTGGACCCTGCGCACCTGCTTCTTCGACCCCGCCAACCCCTACGTCCACCCGCAGCCGCAAACCATTACCTTCCCCGACACCAGCACCGAACGCGCGGAACTAGAAAATTTCGCCGACGCCGTGCGCGAAAAACGCCCGCTGGCGCTGGCGGGTGGGGACGAGGAGCACAACGTGACAGCATTGGAGGCCATACTGGAATCGGCTGCTAAGGGCGTCACAATAACAGTGACGTAGCGCGATAGGCGCGAGGACATCCAGCTGACGTTGAACCGCCCCGGGTTTCGTGGAGGCTGATTGGTTTAAGTTAAAACAGTGGAAGTGCTCTTTTCGGCAATCTGCCGGTAGTAGTTTGCCTCAGCTTGAGCAGGCGGTATATAGCCTATGGGCGCCAGCAACCGCTGATGA
>SYEN01000228.1 GCA_005800795.1 Burkholderiales bacterium
ACTTGTCGCCTTCCTGTTTTAAACGCCAAGGCTCGATGCCCGTGCGCCATTGGTCTTCGAGCCCGCGGATCACATCGCCGTGGCCATACATCAGCACCGTGGGCAGTTCCGCGCCTTCGAAGCGCTCGGCGAGCAGTATGGGGCCGACGCCATCAACCGGATTCGGCAGGATCTCCGTCTTGAACCCCATGCGATTAAACGCGGGCGTGATTTCGTCCTTGAGATACACGTCCATGTAGGGACGGCTCTCAGGAATTTGGCTCTCAGTACGAATGGCGACACGGCGCGCCAGGTCTTCGATGAATTTGCCTTCATCGAAGTGACGGGTGGCGCTGGAGATTGCGGTTTCGCGGGTCATGACAATCCTCTTGTTGCGTGATGCCGAAGTGCCCTACTCCGGCTTGATACCAACCTGCGCCGCGACCTTGCGGTAACGCTCCAGGTCGCTGGCAATGCGCGCCTGGAATGCCGCACCGGCCAGCGCGGTGGCCTCGGCGCCGCCAACGACCGCCAGACGCTCTTTAACGTCATTGCGCTTCAACACCTCGGCAGTGGCGCTGTACAACCGATTCACCACGGGCGCAGGCACACCCCGCGGCACAAAGAAACCGACCCAGATCGAGGCATCGACGCCCGGCACACCCATTTCCTGCGCGGTGGGGTAATCCGGCACCATGGGGGAACGCTTGGCGGTGGTAATGCCCAGTACCTTTACGCGCTTTCCCTGCAAATGCGGCAACACGCCCGGCAGCCCCGCCACGGTAAAAGTGGTGTCTCCGGTGGCCACGGCCACCACGGCTGGCGCACCGCCCTTGTAGGGCACGTGCGTCATTTTCGTGCCAGCGGCAGCGGCAAACCATTCGCTCGCCATGTGGTTAACCGATCCTGTGCCCGGTGAACCAAAATTGACGACACCGGGCTTTGCGCGCGCAGCAGCCACCAGATCCTTGATACTGTTAATGGCCGCGTTGTTGGCGTTGACCACGATCAGCATCGGCGCATCACTCAGCATAATGACCGGCGAGAACGTATTGTCGTCATAGGGCATGGTCTTGAACATCACTGGGTTCACAGCAAGCTCACCGGTGTGGGCCGACAACAGCGTGTAGCCATCGGCATTGGCCTTGGCTGCCGCTGCGGCACCGATAAAGCCGTTCGCGCCGGGACGGTTATCGACGACGAAATGCCAATTTAGCGTTTCCTGCAGCTTGCTGGTCACGATGCGCGTGGAGGTGTCCACCACACCGCCTGGAGCGAAAGATACGATGGCGCGAATAGATTTGTTGGGATAGTCCTGTCCATAGGCTGTGGTTGATGCTGCCAGCACCATCAGTATTCCGGGTATGCGTTTCATTTCAGTTCTCGTTGACTTAAACGGTGAAAAGTAAACAGTGAATAGTCAAAAAACACCATAGCAGAGCGATGCTCTGTTCACCACTCCAGCAACTTGCCCCACTTCGCCCGTACCGCATCCTGCAACGGTTTGCTCGCTTCCGCCACGTCGGGAAACGTCTTCAAAAAATCATATGGCCGGCAGGCATCGATCACGGCCTTGGACGTGAGCGGCGTATCATAACGGTACGCGATCGACATCGGATCATTTTTCGATCCCATGCCGCGCTTGATGATGTCAATGTCGATTTCGGGATCCGTGCGCGTGGCGATGGCCCACATCACCTCTTGCAGATTGGAGGGGTCAATGTCTTCGTCCACCACCACTGAGTAACGCGACATGTATGCGCCCACGCCGCATTGGCTGAGGATGTGCCCGGCTTGGCGCGCATGGCCCGCGTAGCGCTGCTTGATCGCCACCACGTTGAACATGCGTGCGCCGCCGATTTCGTGCGCCCACAAGTTCACCACGTCGGGCACGCCCGCCGCAGCGAGTGCATCAATCAGCAGCGCCGAGCGCATCACCGCCTTGGAATACGAATAATCATTGGGCGGCTTGGCGGGCGGGCTGCCAACGATAATGGGTTGATTGCGGAAGTACACGCGCTCAATCTTTACTGCGGGCGCGGTGGCGGCCTTGCCGGGGTAATAGCCGTGGAATTCGCCGAACGGGCCTTCGATGCGTTCATCACCGGGGTAGGCATAACCCTCCAGCACCAGCTCGGCGCCGCTGGGGAATGGCAGGCCGGTCAGTTCACCGCGCACCACCGACACCGGCTCACCGAGGATGGCGCCGATATAGTTGTATTCGCACATGCCATACGGCACTTCAATGCCGGAGATCAGATAACCCAGCGGGTCAGCGCCGCACACAATGGCCACCGGAAAAGGCATGCCCGCCTTCATATGCTTGTCGTATTGCTGCGCGCCATGCTTGCCCGGAATCATGTCCAGGCCGACGGTATTTTTGTCGTGCACTTGCACTCGATAGGTGCCGACGTTGACCCAGTCGCTGTCGGCTTCAAGATCGCGCGTCACCACCATGCAACCGGTGCCGATATAACGCCCGCCGTCTTTCTCGTGCCACAGCGGCGCGGGGAAGGTATTCAAGTCAACCGTATCGCCCGATTGGATGTTCTCGAATACCGCGCCCTTTTCGGCCACCACCGGTTCAAACTTGGGCGCTGCGGCTTGCCAGGTCTTGGGCAGGCCACGCAACTTTTGCACCAGCGCGGCATGGGTCTTGATTTCGCCCAGCCGCAACAAACTCGACAAGCGCGCGGGGCTTGCCGTGCTGCATGTCAAAACGCGATGCCCTTCCGGATAACCCTTGATCTCGTCAAACAGCAGCGCGGGCGCGGAATCGATTTTGACGTTCAATTCGCTGATCGCCCCCAACTCCAGATGCGAGTCTGCGCCTTTGACATCCTTCAATTCGCCGAGACGGCGTGCGGCGTCCAGCCATGCGCGCAGGTCAAGCGGATTGCCGCCTGCGCTCATGCCGCAACCTTGCGCTTCTTTGCAGCGAGCTTCACCGCCTTCACCACCTCTGGATACGTCGCGCAACGGCACAAGTTGCCTGCGAGGTAATGCTTGATGTCATCGTCCGACGGATCAAGCTGCTCATCGAGTAACTGGCGCACCATCAACACAAAGCCCGGCGTGCAATAGCCGCATTGAAATGCACCGCATTCGATAAACGACTCTTGCACGGCATCAAGCTTGCCTTCCGGGCTGTACTCGATGGTTTTAACATCCGCTTTATCGGCAAACACCGCGAGGTATAGACAGCCCGATACGGCTATGCCGTTGACCAGCACCGTACAGCAGCCGCACAACCCTTGCGCGCAAGCCTCGCGCGCACCGGTGAGGCCCTGAGCATGCAGCACTTCGACCAAGTGTTGATGCAGGCCGACGGTAGTGGTGACCGGGGCGCCGTTGAGGGTGAAGGTGATGGTTCTTGTCGTGTTCATAAACAGCAAACTTCTTTCACCACAGATTCCACAGATTTACACAAATGAAATCCCTACCGTGTCATTCCCGCGCAGGCGGGAATCCATGAGGTGACTGAGAGGGCGCCGCGTTAGGGGTTCCCGCCTGCGCGGGAACGACAGTTGTGGTCTTGAATCTGTGTAAATCCGTGCAATCTGTGACAAGGTTTTTTAAGGTTCTCAGAGAGCATCCCTTATAGTAACTCCCGCCCAGCCTTCTTCGCCAACCCGCGAAACACCGCCTCAGCCGTCAACGGCAGCGACGTCAAGCGCACACCCACAGCATCATCAATCGCGTTGGCTATCGCGGGAGACACGCCAAACGTACCGCTTTCACCCACACCTTTGGCGCCGAACGGACCGCTGCGCTGCTCGGCATCGACGGCTTCATTTTCCATCGGCGGAATATCGCGAATGCCGGGGATCTTGTAATCCGCCAGCGAAGCATTGGTGACTTGGCCGTTGGTGAAGTGCATTTGCTCTTGCAGCGTAAACCCGAGCTGCATGACGGTGGCACCGGAAATCTGCGTTTCCATGATGGCGGGGTTGATGGGTTTGCCCACATCGACCAGATTCACCAATCGCGTGACTTTGAACTCGCCGGTCTCGGTATCGACTTCAACCTCCGCACCCGTCGCGCCTATCATCCAGAATGGCGTCGCGTTGTCGGTCTGGCCATCGGCGTTGGGTGGTGTGTAGCCGGGGATAAAGCTGCCCACGCCAACGATATTACCCGCCAGCATGCCGTATTTCTTGCGGAAAATATCAGGTATCAGCGTCGTCTCGCCTGACAGCCCCACGTCACGCGCCAGTGCGTAGAGTTTGTCGCGCGCGTCCTCGGCGGCATTCTTCACTGCATGGCCCATGTGGAAAGTGGAGCGCGAACCGAGCGTGGCCATGTCGTACGGCGTGACATCGGTATCGGGGTGCACCACGGTGATTTTTTCGATGGGAATGCCGGTAACCTCGGCCACCATCTGCGCCATCGCCGTATCCGAACCTTGCCCCATGTCCACCGTGCTGGAATACAGCGCGCAACTGCCGTCGGCACTGATGTTCACAATAGCCATCGAGGTTGTCGGCGAGATGCTGGCCTTGAAGCCGATGGCTATGCCGCGCCCGCGCTTGACGGTTCCAGTGCCTTTATCAAAACCCTTGTCCCATTGCATGCGAGTTGCTAGCCGCTCCAGCACCAGTTCCAGAGCCGCATCCTTCATCGGTGTGCCGGTGGCTTGCGGGCGGCCCTCGCGCAGAATATTTTTGCGGCGGATCGCCAGCGGATCAATTTTCAACTCGCGCGCAATCATGTCGGTGTGGGACTCATATGCCCACACCAGTTGCGGAATACCAAAGCCACGCAGCGCACCCGCCGGCGGCAAATGCGTGTACAGCGCATATGAATCAATGTGCACGTGGTCGATATCGTAAGGCCCAGGCGCGGTAAAGCCGGATTTCTGCGTCACGCGCGGACCGATGTCCGCATAGGCGCCGCCGTTCCACCACACCTCGCATTCACGCGCAGTGATCTTGCCATCCTTCATGACACCACTCTTGATGCGCAAGGTGGTGGCGTGTTTGGTGATCATGTAGAACTGCTCTTCGAGCGTCAGCGCGTATTTCACCGGACGGCGCGCCAGCATGGCACAGGCCGCCGCCAGGGCTTCGGATTTCACATACACCTTCGCGCCGAAACCGCCACCCAAGTACGGCACTTTCACCCGCACTTTGTTGTCGGGCCAACCAAATAGACGCGCGATCTCCGTGCGTACAAAGCTGGGGCTTTGAGTGGAACTGTGGAGCAGCAAACTTCCATCACCCGGTTCCGCGATCGTGGCGAAACTCTCCAGCGGCAAATGCAACACCTGCTGCGTGGTGAAAGTGTGCTCGAACACATGATCGGCCCCGGCAAAAGCCTTCTTCACATCGCCACGGCGCAGATGAAAATCCAGCGCGATATTGGTGTCGCGCTTGTCCTTCAGATATTTGAGATCGGCGAACGTGCCTGCGGGTTTCAACACCTCGTGCACCACAGCGCGCGAGTTCATGGCCTCGACTTCGCCATACACCGCGGCCAGTTCATCGTATTGCGCGGTGATCAGCGCTGCGGCGTTGTCTGCCACATGCACGTCCGCCGCCAGCACCACCGCCACTGGCTCGCCCACATAACGCACCTTGTCAATCGCCAGTATCGGCTGATCGTGAAACGCCGGGCCGTAGTACGGCTCGGCGATCAGCTTGCGGATGTCCTCGCCCGTGTACACCGCGAACACACCCGGCATGGCGCGCGCAGCACCAACGTCGATGGAACGAATGCGCCCGTGCGCCAGCGTCGAACGAAACACTTTGGCGTGCAGCATATTGGGCACACGCATGTTGTGCACGTACTCGGCGCGGCCCGAGACCTTGGCACGCGCTTCAAGGCGCGGTAAAGGCTGACCGACGATGGAAGTGGGAGCGTTCACAAAATATTGTTTAAAAACAATGACTTACAATCGATCTACCAATGCGCCACGAATCGCACGTGCAACGTACACGCGCAACAGTTCTTGCTTGTACGGCGCGGAGCCATGTACATCGCCGACCAGTTCCACTTCCGCAAAAGCCGCGTCGCCGCAACGCGCGAGTATCGCCGCATCGGGCGTTGCGCCGAGTAGCACGCCTGCCGCCGCACTGAGCCGCGTAGGCGTATTAGTTGCGGCACTCACCACCAGACGCGCTTCGCGCACCACATTCGCCTCCATGCGCAGCGCCACTGCAATACCCAGCGTCGGCCAGTCATCAGCAGCACGCGTGGTGATTTTGAAATACGCCGAGCGCCAGCCGGTTTGCGGCGGCACGATCAATTCAGCGATGAGTTCATCGTCCGCCAGACAGGTTTCATAGTAGCCGGTGTAGACCTCGCCCACCGCCAGCGTACGTTCCCCCGCAGGCGAGAGCGTGCGCACATGAGCACCGAGCGCGGTCAACACCGGCGGCAAATCCATATGCGGGTCGCCGTGCGCCAAGTGGCCGCCAAGCGTGGCGACATTGCGCACGCGCACATTGGACAAAGTCTTCAACGTGCGTGTGATCACCGGCGCGGCTTGCTTCACCAACACCGAGCGTTCCAGTGAACGCAAGGTCGCCATCGCACCGATGCGTAAACCCCCGCCGGGCAAAACGTTGATTTCAGAATGTTGCGGCTCTATGGCGCGCAGGCTTACCAGCCGTTTGGGCTGAAACACTCCAGCTTTCATCATCAGCATCAACGCGGTACCGCCGGCGATAGCGTGCGCCGGTTCACCGCCGTTGGTCAACAGCACGGCAGCTTCACGCAGGCTGCGCGGCTCGGCAAGCTCAAACGGCGTCATGGCAATAAGCGCACTGAATCACTGGCAGGTGTTTTTGCGGGCCTTGCATAGGCGGTACAGACACAAGCGGAATAAAAATACGGAAGACGTGAGTCGCCTAATGTAAAACCAGACTGCGCGAATTGCAATCCACAGCACAAATAAAAAACCCCCGCAGCTTGCGCTCGCGGGGGTTAACAACTCGGCGGGCTGCGCGCGGATCAATCCGCGTAAGTACCTGCCTTCTGGATAATCGGCCCCCACTTCTCGATCTCAGCCTTCAGGTGTTTGGCCAGCGCGTCAGGCGTGGCTTTGTCCTTGCTCACCGCCTGCGCGCCCAATTCGCCGATGCGGGATTTGAACTGAGCATCCTGCACCGAGGTTTGCAACGCGGCGACCAGCTTGTCCACCACCGGTTTGGGAGTGCCCTTGGGTGCGTAGATGCCGTGCCACACCGAAACTTCAAAACCCTTCATGCCCTGCTCGGCCATGGTTGGCACCATCGACAGAGATGGAACGCGCTGCGCGGTCGTAACACCATAGACCTTGACGCGACCGGATTTGATCTGCTGTGTGGTGTTGGTGGTTTGATCGCACATCAGATCGATCTGCCCGCCCATCAGCGCGGTCATCGCGGGCGCTGTGCCGTTGTAGGGAATGGTTTGAATATTGGCTTCGATGCGCGACATGAACAGCAAGCCGCACAGGTGCGAGGCCGCCCCGAGGCCCGCATTGCCCAGATTAAGTTTCTCCTTGTTCTTCTTCACATAGGCGATGAGCTCAACGAGGTTATCCGGCGGCAAACCGGTCTTGGCGATCACCGTCATCGGCACATCCGCAACTTGGCCGACATATTCAAAATCCGTCAGCGGATTAAACGACAGCTTGCGATACAGCGCTGGCGCGGTGGACATGCCGATGTGGTGCAGCAGCAGGCTGTAGCCATCCGGCTTGGCCTTGGTCAATCGTGCGGGGGCAATGGTGCCGCCCGCGCCGGGGACGTTTTCGACAATCACCTGCTGCTTTAACTGCTGCGTCATCACCACCGCGAGATTGCGGCCCAGCGTATCCGTCGGGCCGCCTGCCGCGAACGGAATCGCCAGCGAAATCTGCTTGGTGGGATAGTCTTGCGCGGCCACGCTTGTGACCAGCAACAATGATGATGCGCACAGTAACGATTTGATTTTCATGATGCTCCTCCTGCGGTTTCAAGTATGAACGATGTCTGACTACGATCTCTAACGCCTGATTTTCCCCGGCGGTATACGCCATGCACGCACAACGCGCCGAAGGGGACAACGGCATGTATTGCAAGTATTTGTTTTAATTGATTTTTTACACATGCCATCCTCTACGCCGCGCGATTGCGAAATGATGCGTAGGAACGCTCTGGGCGCTGCGAATGTTCCGGGCGCTCGGGCTTTGCGCGCGTAGCCGGCGCCCCAGCGGCGGGTTTATTCCAGCGGCCCGGCGCACCACTGCGCCCGGCCGATGCACCGCCGGCGGCTTTATTACCGTAGCTGCGATTGTTACCGCCGCCGCCTTTGTACCCCTTGCCCGGTCGGCCTGCCGGTTTGTGGCTGCTGCGCTGCGGCGTTTTCGGTTCCAGCCCCTCGACCACGTGCGCCGCGATGGCATGACCGGTGTAACGCTCGATCTGGCGCACTTGCCAGTTGTCATCGGGTGCGGCGAATGAAATCGCGATGCCGTTCAAACCCGCGCGGCCGGTGCGGCCGATGCGATGCTCATAG
>SYEN01000229.1 GCA_005800795.1 Burkholderiales bacterium
AAACCACGCGCGGCATCGTCCAACTGCGGCGACGACACGCCCAAATCCAGCAAAATCCCGTCCACCTTCGCCACACCCACGCGCGCCAGCAGTGCACGCAACTCACCAAACCAGCCGTGAATCAGCGTGAAGCGTTTGTCCTTGATTGATTCACCCACTTTGATCGCATCCAGATCGCGATCCAGCCCAATCAATCGCCCACCGCTGCCCAGCAACTCCAAAATCCGCCTGCTGTGGCCGCCACGCCCAAAGGTGCCATCCACATACACACCGTTCGCCCGCTCGCCCGCAATGTTCAAAGCCTCGACTGCCTGCGCCAGCAGTACTGCCTGGTGCGCTCCTGCAATCACAAAGAGAAACCCTCCAGCTCCGCAGGCAAACCGTCAGGCGCAAGCCCGCCTGGTGTTTGCATACGGTTGTCCCATAGTTCCTGATTCCACAACTCAAATTTTTTGCCTTGCCCGACCAGCGCGACTTTCGAGCCGAGCTCGGCGTATTTACGAAGCTCAGGCGAGATCAACAGCCGACCCGCGGAATCCATTTCAGTATCGACGGCAAAACCGATCAGCCGCCGCTGCAATTCACGCACGCGCGCATCAAGATTCGAAATGCGGTCGAGTTTTTCCTGGATGACTTCCCATTCAGGCAGCGGATACACCAGCAGACAACGGTCGGCATCGGCGGTAATGACCAGATGCCCGCCGCAGCGCTCGATCAACGCGTCACGATGCCGCGACGGAACGATCAACCGCCCTTTGTTGTCCAGCGTGAGTGACGAAGTGCCCCGAAACACAAGAATCCCCAAATGGATAAAACCGCGCGCCTGGCCGCTGGATTCGCAATTTCGGTGCGCGCTTATGTGTGTACTCGCTCACAAGCACCGCCCCGGTACTGCAGCTAAGCGATTTCCAGCAGCGTTTCCCACTTTTTACCACTTTTTACCACCAAAGTGAACGTACATTTGAAGGGCGTGCAAAAACCCGGGTTTTTCTTTTGTTGACAAGGACTTAAGTACAATTCCGCCGCCAAAAAACAGTCTGCAAATAAAAATAAAATACTAATAAAAACAAATACTTATAAAATTATTAAAAAGTAAAGTATTAAGTATGTACGCTGAGTGTACGAAAACACAGGAAAACTTGGTACGTTGCGGTACTGCAACATAAATTTTGTAGTACGCCTGTAATCGGCGTGGCTTTAGGCTGTTACGGCACCCTCGCCCACTCCATCTTAGGTGCCATTTCGCCTTGGATTCCATTACGGGCAGACCTATCCCCGAAGCGCTGCTACCCACAACAGCGCACAAGCGGGCAATCACGGTTAGCTCGCTTTTTAAAAGGTCGCCCCACAAACGAGAAGTCTATGATTTAGACCCAAACCACCATATTCTTAAGTAATTGATTTTATTGAATAAAATAACATCCTCACCATTCTGGGCGGACGCAAATGCCTTCTTGTAAGACGCGACCAGCGCTGTCAACCGCCAACTTCAAAAACGGTTCTGGCGCGCTAGTGCGTCTGTGTCGAACAGTCGGTGAATCTTTAAACAAATACTTCTGAATCGCGTTGCTGCCTGTCGCAATGCGGCTTTCGGTGAAAGACATGCGGTATTAAGCGCGTCACCCTTCAACGAAATTTTGGAAAAGCTTATTGACGACTGACGCCGCGCAGGTTTCGTGCCTCCGGCCACCAAACCGAATTGAGCACCAGACCGGATTGGAAGCCGGCTGTAGACCTGCGTCACCATTTTGCAGTAACTGAATCACCCGTATTGCGAGCCACGTGGGTTGGGGCCAAACGGCCTTCTTTAGCTATCATAAGTCTGCTCAATCGCTTGGACGCATGACGGTATCGAAAGGCTTTATCGCGACAATCCACGAGGATTCGGGCCTTCGCGAAGAACAGGCGCCTGCCGCTGCGGGCTTTAGTTCTCGTCGCCCCTGGCGGCTCCTGCCGCCCCTTGTCACCTCTTGCCACCCGCTATCACCCGGACACGCGCCCTCAAGTTTTACAGTCGGCAGCCGTTAGCCTCCCTTGAGTCCGCTTGCGCGCCATGGGCTGTGGCAAAGACTCATTCTTACCCAGAGAACCGTATGAAGACATGGAGTCTCAAATGGCGGGCCGCCGTCGGCGCAATGCTTATGTGCTTCTTGCTGATTTCGCTGATCGGCTTTTCGCTGATGCATTTCATGCGAAAGGACCTGTCGACATTGATCGCAGATCAACAGCGTACGCTGGTCACGAGTGTGGCCCAATCCATTGATGGCAAGCTGAGTTTTAATCTGGACGCAATCTCGGCTTATGCGGCGGCATTCCCGGCCCACTTGCTGGCCTTCTCCGCACAAGTGCGCGCCCACCACGGAGCGCATCCGGTGTTCTTGAGCCTTTTCGACGATATTCTGGTGTTTGCGCCGAACGGCGACATCATCGCTGATTTTCCAGAATTGTCGGCGCGCAAATCGCTGAATGCGTCCGACCGCTCATTTTTTCAACAGGTATTAATCACAAAACGAGCGGTCATTTCCGAGCCCGTCATTAGCAAGACTCGCCGGGAACCCATCCTCCAGATGGCCGCGCCCATCATGAATAGCTCGGGACAACTGGCCGGAATCATGGTGGGCGTGATCAGGCTCTACAAACCCAATTTTCTGGGTAACCTGGGCGAAGCCAAGATTGGAAAGTCTGGCTACTTTTCGCTGCTGAGCAAAACGCCCAAGGAAGTGTATATCGCGCACCCAGACAAGGGTCGAATTCTGCAAACTCACACACCGGAGTCCGACCCCGCAGTAAGGCGCGCGCTCGAAGGCTTCAAAGCCAGCGGAGAGACCGTCAGCCACACCGGCAGCGAGGCACTGATTACATCGACGACATTGCGCAACGCACCATGGGTATTGATCGCTGTCGCTCCCACACAGGAGGTTTTCTCTCCCATTGCGGAGGCAGAGCAACAGCTGATGATGATACTGCTATGCGTAACCTTGTTGGTATTGTCACTGGTCTGGCTCGCGGCCTGGCACTTGCTCGGACCCCTGGAGAAACTGAGGGACGCCATCATCCACCTGCACGGATCACCCACCGAATTTGTCCCTGTGCCGGTCAATCGCACAGACGAACTCGGCGACCTCACAAAGGCTTTCAACACCCTGATGCAGGAGCGGATTGCAGCACAGGTGACGCAGCAAGAAACCGAATCGACGCTACGGTTAATCGCCGACAATATGCCGGCGCTGATTTCATTTTTGGATCGCAATCTCAGGTATACGTTTGCAAACCAGAAGCACACCGAATGGTTCGGCAAAACCTCTGAGGAAATGATCCGGCGCACGCCGGGCGAAGTCTTTGGCGCCGATCAATTTGAATCGATACGCCCGTACTTTGAAGCCGCACTCAGGGGCGAACGAGTCAGCTATGACCACCAGCGCAAAACACTCGGCGCCAGCCGATTTACGCACACCACCTTGATCCCGCACCATAGCAAGAACGGCCGTGTGATCGGCATTTTCAAACTCACCACGGATATTTCAGAGCGCAAACAGACAGAACTGGCACTCAATGACCTGGTACGTATGGACCCGTTGACCGGGCTGTGCAATCGCCATGGCTTCGATGAACGGCTGCCCGCTGCCTTGCAACGAAACGCGCGAAGCGGCGCATGGATGGCTCTGATGTTCCTCGATGTGGACAACTTCAAGCACATCAACGACAGCCTCGGGCACGCCACCGGCGACGAGGTCTTGCGGGAATTCGGCAGGCGTTTATCCGCTTGCGTGCGGGTCACCGACACCGTGGCCCGCCCCGGCGGTGACGAGTTCACCATCATTCTCGAAGGACTCAACAAACCACACGAGGCCATCGAGGTCGCTGAGAAAATTCAGCCCCAATTGCAAGTCAAAATGACCACGTCCGGTGGTGACTGTCAGGTCACGTCGAGCATCGGTATTGCGCTATGCCGCAAAGGCTCGACGGATGCCGTGGAACTGTTACGCCAAGCCGATGAGGCCGTCTATGAGGCCAAACGCAACGGCCGCAACCGCTACCACGTTGCATCCTTACCGAAGTCGGAACTAAAGCTGGTCGCCGCCGCAATGTAGGCGTAACGATGCACGGCTCTGTCTGCGAAAATTCGTGATGGTGTGCGTACTGGGCAATATTCAAGCGAAGCCAAGTGGTCAGCTAAGAGTTCAATCCGCCTATCTATAAGCATATGTATTTATTGACATATTTTCCCTCCATCTAGCGTAATACGCACTACCGCAGGAATTGCTGTTTTTGCCGCGCGCGTTGCTGGCTTGCTGATGGGCGGAAGGCCAAACGCCGAGAGCATCGAGGATGGGTACGCCCTGTAAAGGTTTCAGTCTGCGCACAGGCGTATCGTGGGACACCGCCAGCAATTTATCGCAGAAACCCAAGTCGCCTAATCATAAGCACCTGTTTTACCTGAGGTTTATAGCAAGTGCTTTAACTGCTGGCCTAAGTGTTGATACCGCGAGTACTTCTATCACATCGCGCTGATTACCTGCCGCTACCGAGCAGCAATCTTCACGCTACACCATGACCTGTTATCTTCGGCTCGTCATGTCCGCCGTCGCAAAACCTGAAAACAACGCCAAACCGCTCCGCCACGGCATGCTCGCGCCGTTCGCCGAGCCGGGTTTTCGCTATCAGTGGCCGGCCGATCTGGCGACTTCGCTCGCCTTCGACATGGAGATGATCATCCTGGCCTGGTACGTGCTGGTCGAGACGAAGTCGGTGACCATGCTCACCATCTTTGCCTCGCTGCAGTACGTCGGCACGCTGATCGCGCCGATGTTCGGCGTGATGGGCGACCGTATCGGCCACCGCAACGTGCTCGCCGCCATGCGCGGTGTCTACACAGGCTGCGCATTGACGCTGCTGGCGCTGGTCTACAGCGGGGCGATCACACCGTACTACGTGATCGCGGTGGCTGCGGTGATGGGTCTGGTGCGTCCGTCGGACGTGGGCATGCGCGCGGCGCTGATGAGCGACACCATGCCCAAGCATCTGCTGGTAAGTGCGATGGGCATGCAGCGCTCGACGCAGGACATGGCCAAGTTTGCGGGTGCCCTGTTTGGCGCGGGGCTGGTAGCGTGGCTGGGCATGGGGCCGGCGTATTGCGTGGTGGCGGCATTTTATGCGTTCGCCGTGGCGTTCACGCTCAAGGGCGGGCGCGTACGCGCGGCAACCGTGGGCGGCCCTGGCGCACGCACGCCGCAAGCGGATATCACCTCGCCGTGGCGCGATCTCAAGGAAGGCATGATCTACGTCTGGCAAACGCCGTTTTTGCTGGCCACCATGACCATGGCGCTGGTGCTGAATTTCACTGCATTTCCGCTGATGAACAGCCTCATGCCCATCGTCGCCAAGGAAGTCTACGGTACCGGGCAGACGGGACTGAGCCACCTCGTCGCGGCAGGCGCTTTCGGGGCGATGCTGGGGTCGCTCTTTATGGGCCGCATTGCACACCGCTTGCAGCCGGCGCGCATGATGACCATTGGCGGCATTGCATGGTTGGCGGCGGAGATGGTGTTCGCGCAAACTACGTCGCCCGCCTGGGGCATTCCCCTCATCATGATCGCCGGTGTTGCGCAGGCGGCCGGGCTGGTGCCGATGCTGGGCGCGCTGCTGAAAAACGCCGATCCGGCATTTCGCGGACGCGTCATGGGCATACGCATGCTCGCGATTTACACCAATATCCCCGGCCTGCTGGTGGCAGGGCCGCTGGTGGCGAACTTTGGTTATGCGACCATGGCGACCTGTTTAAGCGCATTTGGCATCATCGCCATTGCACTCATTGCGTTCCGCTGGCGCAAAACCATCTGGGCGAAAGACGCCGCGGCCAATTCGCGATAGCGCCGGTCAGTGCTGCTCGCAGCCAAAGCAGTCGTCAAAAAAGTGAAGTCAGCCGGTAAGCCGGGTTCTGTATAAGGCCCCGAAATGCAAGCCCCTGACAGCCATTCCTCTCGACCGTGACTTGCGCCACGGCTCTAGCCACCTACCCGCAAGCTCGGCGAGCCGCTTCAACGCTTGCCTATTTGGTGTTGCTCCGGGTGGAGGTTGCCGCGTTTCACCCCTGACACTTGCGCGCCAGGACTCGTCTCTGTGGCCCTATTCCTCGCCTTCATCACGGGCTTGCGCCCGCGACTTATAACGGACGGGTGTTACCCGCCACCCCGCTCTGTGGAGCCCGGACTTTCCTCTACGCATGGCACCAGCATCTTGCGACACCGGGTTTCTTCCACGTGCAGCGGCTGTCTGGCTGACTTCGGCGGCTAGTGTACTCGTGTCCGCCCATTGCCGATAGCGCCATGCAACCTTTACCGCCCCAGCAAGAAAGGCACCACCAGCTGCGTAAACAAATCCGGCGTCTGTGCGTGCATAAAATGTCCGGAATCGGCCTCGACATAGCGCACATCAGGGATTTTATCCGCGTAGGTACGCACCAGCGTGGGTGGGCGCAGCACATCGTGTTTGCAGCCGATCAGCAGCGTGGGGGCCTTGATGTTGGCGAGTTCGCCTTCGATATTCATGTCGAGCAGCATGCGGTTGATCGCGGCGAAGCCCTGCGGGTCATTGCCGATCCAGCGCGCGCGATAACGCTCGAAGCGCGCGGCCTCGCGATTGCTGCCGCTGCGCAGATGCAGTGGATAGGATCGGTCCAGACTCGCTTTGGCCTGCGCGCGCATGCCCGAACGTTCGACGTCGCCCGCCCGCGCGAGCATGTGATCGCGCGTGGCCGGATTGGCGCCGGTAACCAGACTCTGCAGCACCAGCCGCTCCACACGCGCTGGATGCCGCGCCGCAAACGCCGCCGCGATGCCGGAACCCAGCGCCGAACCGGCCACGTGCACCGGCTTGTGAATGGCAAGCGCATCCAGCAACGCCACGACATCGCCCACCAAATCGTCAAGTGCCATCGCAGGGCCGGCAACTTTTTCACTCAACCCAAAGCCGCGCTGGTCGTAACACAGGGTGCGAAACTCGCGCTGCAACGCCGGCAGGGTTTCATCCCAACTTTCGATACAGCCGCCGATTTCGTGGATCAGCACCACCATGGGCGCAGCGGCCTTGCCGGCGATTTCATAGCGCAGGCACGCACCGTTCACGTCCATCCATGCCATGGTGTATGTGCGCTACAGCGGCTTGATTTGCACCGTGCGAAACTTCACGATGCCGCTCACGTACTGCAGCGCAAACGGGCCGTGAAAAAACGAGCGGTCGTTCACTTGCGTGGTTTCAACGCCATTCATTTTGACGGTGAGGCGCGGCCCCTTTGCAGTAATCTCGAAGGTATTCCAGCGCCCGCCGGCCTTGTGCGGCTTGGTAACTTTGCCGAAATACGCCACGGCGCCGGTAGGCCATTCCTTGTGCCCGTCATTGATCTGCACCTCATAGGAATTTTTTGCGTTAATGACCTGCCGGTCCGACAGCCGGATAAACACACCGCTGTTCGCCTCGTCGTTCGCCCAGAACTCGGCATGAATGACAAAATCGGTATAGTGCTGCCGCGACACCAGAAAGCTGGAAGTCTTACCACCCTTGTCCGCCACCAGCGCGCCGTCTTCGGAGCGCCAATTGGCCTCGCCCACGCGTGCGAAGTTTTCCAGCCCGCCGCCGTTTTCAAGCAGTGTGATCCAGCCCTCGCTCGCGGGGTTGCCCGTGCAGCCCCACAGCAATACGCCCGCCGCCAACGGCGCCACGGCTCTCGCGAAAAATCGTTTCATATCGTGCTCCTCTCACATGGACTAAAGCGGCTTGATCATCACCTTGCGAAATTTCACCGTGCCCGCGTTGTATTGCAAGCCGATTGGCCCCGCCGGAAAGTTCGAGTTGTTCACTTCCACCGCTGTCTCGCCGTCCATCTTGACGATCATGCGCGGCCCTTTCACCGTGATGAGAAACGTGTGCCACTGCCCCGCCGCCTTGAAGCTGGAGGTAGCTTTGGCCACGTTCACCAGCGACCCCGTCGGGAAAGCCTCGGTCTTGTCGAAGATCTGCACCTCGTAACCGCCCTTGGTATTGATCGTCTTGGTATTGGTGATGCGGTAAAACACGCCGCTGTTGGCGGCTTCGTCGGCCCACCACTCTACATACAGCTCGAAATCCTGGTACGACTCTTTCGAGTACAGGAATGCCGCTTCCTTGTTGGTTTTGCCGTCGATCTGAATCACGCCGCCGGTCGCGCGCCAGTTGCCGTCGCCGGTGCGGTTCCAGTTCTGTAAGCCGTTTTCGCCGTCGATCAACGTAACCCAGCCGGGCCCGGACGGCGCCGTGGCGCAACCAGCCAATGACTGCACACCAATCAGCACGGCCAACACACTGACCGTGGCAAACAACTTTTTCAACATGCGTTCCCTCCCGGTAAGATGGTTGTGCGCGCTGGCGCAAATCAAAGAAGCACCATCATGCTTTAAAAATAATCAATTAAAACAATTACTTATAAACATATCCATCAATCAAGTCTGGCGCCGGACTGTTTGATGATACGCGCCCATTTCGCCTGATCGTCGCGAATCTGCACGCGAAATTACTCGGGCGTGTTGCCAATCGGCGTGGCACCGAGCCCGGCAATGCTGTTGCGCATGTCCGCCGTGTTGACCACCTGCACCGCATCGGTGTGAATTTTCTTCACGATGTCGGTGGACACGGCCACCGGCGCCACCAGTCCGAACCACGAGATCGCCTCATAACCCGGCCAGCCGGATTCAGCCACCGTCGGATACTCCGGAAACTGCGGCACGCGCTGCAGCGTCGTGACGGCAATGATCTTGAGCCGCCCAGCCTTGGCCAGCGGCAAAACCGCCGTGGTGGTGGTAAAGGTTATCGACGTTTCGCCCGAGGCCACCGCCATCGTTGCGGGTGCTGCACCCTTATACGGCACATGCGTCATGCGCGTGCCGGTCATCGATTTCAGCAGTTCGCCCGCCAGATGGCCCGGCGAACCGGGACCGTTCGAGGAAAACGACAATTGATCCGGCTGCGCTCGCGCCAGTGCCACCAGCGCCTTCACATCGCGTGCAGGCACGGAAGGATGCAGCGCAATCACATTGGGCACCGCCGCCACGTTGGTGATCGGCGCGAAATCCTTCAGCGGGTCGTAGCCGAGCTTCATCTGAAAACCCGGAATGATGGTCAGCGGCGCGCCGGATCCCATTAACAACGTGTAACCATCGGGCACGGCCTTCGCACCGAGCTCGGTGCCAATGATGCCGCCCGCGCCGGGCCGATTGTCGATGATGATCTGCTGGCCCCACATTTCCCCGAGCTTGACACTCACCATGCGTGCCAGCGTTTCAGTGCTGCCGCCGGGCGGAAACGGCACTATGAGGCGCACGGTTTTTTGCGGGTAGCCCGTACCTTGCGCTGCCACCAGCGGCGCCGCCAGCACCACCCACAATCCCGCGTACATCGCCCAAACTCTAGCCATACTCTGATCCTCAGGATGTTCAAGCAGTGATTCTAGTGCCTGTCACGACTTTGCGGATATACAATATTTTGCATAGCGCCCGCGGAATCAGGTCTGGTAAAGTATCGTGCCGTCACGATTCGGCGGCGTCCATGCAAAATTTGTGGTTAGGTTGAATATTCCATTTGTTATTCCCCTTGCGTTAAGGGAGCTGCATCATGGATACCAAAAGACGCACGCTGTTGACCACGGGCGCCAGCGCCGCTGCGTTGGCTGCCGCGCCAGGGACTTTTGCGCAACAAATTAATAAAGGGGGATCAGCCATGCCGTTTTTACAAAAGGGCGACGTTCGCATTGCCTACGAAGAAGCCGGGAAGAGTTTTCCGCTACTGGTGATTTCTGGCGGCGGGCTCAACTCGACGATCACGTGGGCGCAAAAGAGCGCGCCGTTCAACGCCATGACAGAGTTCACGGATGAATATCGCGTCATCATGACCGACTTGCGCAACGCGCACGGCGGGCAAGCCACCGGTCCGCTGGAGGTTGACAGGCCCTGGGATTCTTAAATCGACGACCTGCTCGGCCTGATGGATCATCTGGGCATCAAACGCTTCATGGTGTTGGGCTATTGCATCGGAGCGCCGTACATCTGGGGGCTCGTCAAGCGCGCACCAGATCGGGTTGTCGCTGCGGTGCCTGCGCAGCCAGTCGGCTGGAACAAGGCGCACCCCAACTACATGCGCGAACTCAGCCTGAAAAGCTGGGCGCCCGAGCTGATGAAGCGCAACCCGGCGATCACGCCGGACATGATCAATAAATTTCTGGCGAAGATGTTCCCCAACCCCGATTTCCTGTTCACGGTGAATCGTGATTTTGTACGCAACAGCCGTACGCCGATGCTGATTTTGCTCGACGACTCGGCGGGGCACCCGTACGACGTGGCGTGGGAAACCGCGATGCTCGCGCCAAAGTCGGAGTTGGCTCACTACCCGTGGAAAGACCCCAAGGATTTAATTCCCATTGCGGTGCGGCAGGTGCGTTCGTTCCTGCGCGCACATCGGCCCGCTGTGGCATGAGCAGCACCTTGCGCAGTACGATGATACGCGGCGCACTAACCGCGCTGCTGTGTGCGAGCGCAACTACGCAAGCTCAGCCTGCGCCTCCCTGGCAGCCGCAACGCGCGGTGGAAATCGTCGTCGGTTCCGGCGCCGGCGGCGGCAACGACCGCAACGCGCGAGGTCTGCAAAAAATACTCAATGAAAACAAATGGTTACAGAATGTCAGCGTACTTAACAAAGTCGGCGGCGGCGGCACGCTGGCGAACACCTACGTCAACGGCCACCCGGGTGACGGTCACTATCTGGTGTTCGCGCGGCAGGGGCTGCTGTCGAACCACCTGATGGGTCGCAGCACCATCGGCCCCAATGACTTGACCACGCTCGCCATGTTGACCAGTGAACCCAGTTCGCTTGCGTTGCGTGCCAACAATACCGTGTTCAAATCGCTGCCCGATGTGCTGGAACGTTTGAAGCAGGATCCGCAGTCGCTTACGATTTCGCTCGGCAGCACGCGCGCCGGTTCGCCGCATTTAATGCTGGGCATGCTGGCCAAGGCGGCCGGCATCGACGCGCGGCGCATGAAGCTCGTCACCTTCAGCGGCGGCGCCGAATCGATGACACAACTGCTCGGCGGCCACATCGACGTGGCGGCGGTATCGATCGACAACGCGACGCCTCACCACAAGAGCGGCGCGTTGCGCATCCTCGGCGTCTCCAGCGCACAGCGCCTGGCGCCGTTGCCCGACGTGCCCACGTTCAAGGAACAGGGCTACGACGTGCAGATGAGCGGCTTCACCATCGTCATGGGACCGCGCGGCCTTACCCCCGCGCAAACGGCGTATTGGGAAACCCTGCTCGAGCGCGTGGCAAACACCGCTGAATGGAAGCGCATACTCGCCGCCGATCTGCAGGATTGGGATTTCCGCAAGGCAGCGCCCACGCGCGAGTACCTGCGGCAGCAATATGAAATCACACGGGGATTGCTGGTGGATATCGGCATGGCGAAATAAACGCCCTGCAGGCGTGATACGCTTGACCCACTTATCGACAGGAGAATCACCATGAGCTACGAACACATACTGGTAGACCACGAAGACGGTGTTGCCATCATCACGCTGAATCGCCCCGAAAAAATGAACGCGATGAACCGCAAGCTCGGGATCGAGCTGCATGCGGCGGTGAAGGCGGCGGAGGCGGACGACAACATCGGATGCCTCGTCATCACCGGTGCGGGCGATCGCGCGTTCACCGCCGGCGGCGACATCCACGAGCAACTGGAACACGACAAAACGTTTTCCGACAAACAGCTCGATGAAATGCGCGACAACAAGAACCGCTACGAGATTTCCGCCTGCGCCAAGCCCGTCATCGGCATGGTCAACGGCGTCGCCTACGGCGGCGGCGCGGTGCTGGTGTCCTCGCTCGACATGCGCATCGGCTGCGAAGGCGCGAAATTCCGCTTTCTCGCCGCCGCGTATGGCCGCATCAACAGCACCTGGACGCTGCCCAATCAGGTGGGCTGGCCCGTTGCCAAAGAGTTGCTCTTCACCGCGCGCACCGTCGGCGCCGAGGAGGCCTACCGCATCGGTCTCTTGAACCACCTTGTGCCGCGCGAACAACTGCGTGCCAAAACCATGGAAATCGCCAAAATGATCGCGGGTAACCATCGCGGCGCGGTGATGGGCGTTAAAAAACTGATGCTGAAACAGATGACGCAAGACCTCGAAGCGCAGTACATGGAAGAGCACGAATACACCACCAACGTGATGCGTGGGGCCAAGGCCAAGGACGCGTTCCCTGAGTTCATGGCGCGCAAGGGGTTGAAGGCTTAACGGCGAGTTTTTTGTGTTTGCTTTGCGTCCGCACTGGGCAGGCATGCACGTAGCAACAACACACCATCCCCGTCGTTCCCGCGCAGGCGGGAACCCATACCCCGGTGCCACCCGAGACGGGATTATGGGTTCCCGCTTGCGCGGGAACGACGGTGAGAGTTTTGCGTTCTGCCATGTTTGCGCAACATGTCCTGTGCAGTGCAAACCCAATCAAATCCAATTCCCGGCACTACTGAATCAACAAACTTATCTGCCAATACATCCATGCAAATCTCAAAAACTCTATTCACCACCGCCGTAACCGCCCTGCTCCTTTCCACCGCCCCGCAAGTCCTCGCCCAATTCAAGTCCGACGCCGTGCTGCTCGAAGCCGCCAAGGAACCCGGTGCAAAAGTCACCGACAGCGGCCTCGTCATCCGCATGCTGAAGGAAGGCAAGGGCCCACAGCCCAACGCGGCCTCCACTGTCCGCGTGCACTACAAAGGCACCTTCCCCGACGGCAAGGAATTCGACAGCTCCCACAAACGCGGCGAACCCATCGAGTTTCCGTTGAACGGCGTCATCAAGTGCTGGACCGAAGGTGTCGCACTGATGAAAGTCGGCGGCACGGCCAAACTCACCTGCCCATCGTCGATAGCCTACGGCGCGCGTGGCGCGGGCGGGGTGATACCGCCGAATGCTACGCTGGTGTTTGAGGTGGAGTTGTTGGGAGTGCGGTAAGTTCGGGGCCGTAAACGCTCCCCGACAGGATCAGGACAGTCGTTCCGACCCCTACAAGGTCGCCGCCACTACCGCAACGCCAACCCCGCCCCCTTAACCACCGCCGCCCAGCGCACGGTTTCGCTTTGCATGTATTTGCCGAGTTCTTCGGGCGTGGTGGCCGCCGGTTCCTGCCCTTGATCGATCAGCCGCTTTGAAAACTGCGGGTCTTTAAGCATGTTCACCACTTCGCCGTTGAGCCTGGCGACGATGGGTTGCGGCACGCCGCGCGGCGCAATCAGCGCGTACCAGGTGATGCACTGAAAGCCCGGCAGCGTTTCCGCCACGGTCGGCACTTCGGGGGCAGCGGATGAACGTTTGACGCCGCCGTGCGCCAGCGCGCGCAGCTTACCCGCCTTCGCCAGCGGCCACACCGCCGGCATGCTGTTGAACATGATGTGCACCTGACCGCCAACGAGATCGGTCACCGCCAGCGAGGTGCCCTTGTACGGCACGTGCAAAAACTCCGCCTTGGTCATCACCTTGATCATCTCGCAGCCCAGGTGATTTGAAGTGCCGGTGCCGGGCGAGGCGCAATTGAGTTGTTTCGGTTTGGCGCGCCCCAGCGCCACCAGCTCCTCAACATTGGTGACGGGCACCGACGGATGCGCGACCAGCATTTGCGGGCTGTTCACCACCAGCGATATCGGCGAGAAATCGCGCGAGGCCTCATACGGCACCTTGGTTAGCAGGGATTGAATGATCAGCCCGGCGGAGGTGGCCATCATCACGGTGTAACCGTCAGGCGCAGCCCGGGCCGTCAACTCCGTGCCGATAATGCCGCTGGCGCCCGCGCGGTTGTCCACCACCACCTGCTGGCCCCAGGCGTCGGTCAGCTTCTGCGACACCATGCGTGCCACCGAGTCGGTGGCGCTGCCTGCAAGATTGGGCACCACCATGCGTATGGGGCGCGTGGGATAGTTTTGCGCCACGGCGCCTGCGGAAAGCAGGGTCGCCACCACACCAAGAACGCAAGCCGCCGGAATGCCGGTTCGAACCAAGGTCGTTTTCATGCCGTGTCATCCTTAAATGGGTAATCCGCCGCAGTGCACGGTAAGCAATGTAGCGCTGGAAAAACGGGCGGTCAATCGCTCCACCGCGGCGATTGACGGCCGCTACCCGCGCCGAGATAATGGTTGCATGGGAATTTGCCTTTGCTTCAGCCACAGTCATTGGGAGCCGCTGCAATGAAAGTCAGCAAATTTGCGCCGCTGATCGGCGCCGAGGTCACCGGCATCG
>SYEN01000230.1 GCA_005800795.1 Burkholderiales bacterium
AGGCGCACTACGTGCTGCTCAACATCGAGTGCGACAACGAAACGTTACTGGAACTCGAACACGCGTTCAAGTTCAACGATGCGGTGCTGCGGCATTTGGTTGTTTCGATGGACGCTGCCGTGACCACGCCTTCGCCAATGATGCGCGAAGAGCGTCCACGTGCGCCGTCGGACGAGCGGCCCGCCGCGCCAGCCGCCGCTGCGTAACGGGCGCCGGGGCAATCGGGTCAGACACCCAGCGTTCCGTTGTCCAATTCGGTCACGCTTTCCGGAGAAATTACCGCGATTGAGCCATTGCGTCATACGCCCGCCGGGCTTCCTCTGGTGAATTTCAGGCTGTTGCATCGTTCGATGCAAGTTGAGGCCGGCATCCAGCGGCAGACGGAAGTGGAGGTCAGCGCGGTGGCCATCGGAGACGTTGCTGCCGTAAGCGCCAGGTTCCAGACGGGCGAATGGGCAACGGTGCAGGGATTTCTGACAGGCAGGCGCCGCATGGGGACGCAGCAGGGCACGCAGCTCGTTTTGCACGTTACACACATCATGCAGGGTACAAACATTCAGCAGTCTGATTAACGAAGTTCAAGATAAAGGAAACTCATCATGGCGATGGGAGGCAAAGGCAGGTTTGGAAAAGGTAAAGGCAAGGCCAACGACAAAAACAAGCGCCGCGGAAACGCGTTGTTCCGCCGTAGGAAGTTCTGCCGCTTTACCGCAGAAAAAATCACGTGGATCGATTACAAGGATGTGGCGTTGCTCAAGGATTTCATCAACGAAAATGGCAAGTTGATTCCCGCCCGCATCACGGGCACCAAGGCCAAGTATCAGCGCCAGTTGAGCGTTGCCGTGAAGCGCGCGCGTTTTCTCGGCCTGCTGCACTATACTGACCTGCACTAAGGAACCGACATGCAAATCATATTGCTCGAAAAAGTGGTGAACCTGGGCGCGCTCGGCGATGTCGTCAAAGTCAAAGACGGCTACGCGCGTAATTTTCTGATTCCTCACGGTAAGGCAAAGCGTGCCACAACGGCGAATCTCGCCGAGTTTGAAAAGCGCCGTGCCGAACTCGAAAAAGCTCAGAACGATGCGTTGGCTGCAGCGCAGGCCGCTGGAGCCAAGCTCGATGGTCTGATGGTGCAGATCACACAGAAGGCCGCCGTCGACGGCAAACTGTTTGGTTCAGTGACCAACAGCGATATCTCGGAAGCGCTCAAGAAGCAGGGCTTCGATGTCGCCAAGGCTGCGATTCGCATGCCCGAAGGCCCGATCAAGGCCGTCGGCGACACCGCGCTGAAGATCGCGCTGCATGCTGACGTAGTGGTTGGGATTACCGTTTCGGTGTTGGGCGAGGCTGCTTAAGTTCGTGCCGGGTTATTGTGCTACGCACACGGTGGAATTTGTAATGCGCTAATTTGAAACGGTTTTTTCGCACAAGAAAAAAGGGCTGGTGACAGCCCTTTTTTTTATGTAGATTCGATGACTCAAGGTGCATACTCCCATGGCATCTACTGAAAATAATTAAATAAAATCAATTAGTTATAATTCTCCTGTGTCGCTGGAAGCAAAATCCCATGTGCGCCATGCAAGCCGTCAGCAGTTTGACTCAAATCGCGCCTGACCCGCAAATTCAGGCGCTGCGTGTGCCGCCGCAATCCATCGAGGCCGAGCAATCGGTGTTGGGTGGGTTGCTGCTGGACAACACGGCATGGGACCGGATTTCGGACATTGTCAGCGAGAGCGATTTTTACCGCGCCGATCACCGGCTGATTTTTCAGCACATCATGCTGCTGATCGAAGCCAACCGCCCGGCAGACGTGCTGACCGTGGCCGAAAGCCTGGAACGCAGCGCAAAACTTGAAGAAGCAGGCGGGCAGGCGTACCTGGGTTCGTTGTCGATGAATACGCCGAGCGCAGCGAACATCCGCCGGTATGCCGAGATCGTGCGTGAGCGCGCAATCATGCGGCAGTTGGCGCAGGCCGGTACAGAAATCGCCGATTCGGCGTTCAATCCTGCCGGGCGCGAAGCCAAGGATCTGATCGACGAGGCTGAAGCCAAGGTGTTTCACATTGCCGAGGCGGGCGTCAAGGCGAATCAGGGCTTTGTGAAAATCGAACCACTGCTGACCGAAACGGTTGAGCGTATCGACATGCTATACAACCGCGAAAACAAGGACGAAGTGATCGGCCTTGCCACGGGTTACGTCGATCTCGACCGTATGACGTCCGGCCTGCAAGCGGGTGAGTTGATCGTGATCGCGGCGCGACCGTCGATGGGCAAGACCGCGCTGGCAATGAATATTGTCGAACATGCTGCGCTGAATCTCAAAAAGGCGGCCGCGGTGTTCAGCATGGAGATGTCTGGAACCCAATTGACGATGCGTATGATTGGTTCCGTTGGACGATTCGATCAGCACAAACTGCGTACGGGAACGTTTCAGGACGATGACTGGAGCGGTTTGGTGCAGGCTGTAGGCAAGCTGAACGACTCGCAAATCTACATTGACGACACGGCGGGCCTGAATTCGCTGGAAGTGCGCTCACGTGCACGGCGTCTGCACCGGCAGTGCGGGGGCTTAAGCCTGATCGTGGTGGATTATTTGCAACTCATGAGCGGCACCTCGTCGGGCCGCGAAGAAAATCGCGCGACCGAGGTGGCGGAAATCTCACGCGGACTTAAAAGTCTGGCCAAGGAACTCAAGGTGCCGGTCATCGCGCTGTCGCAGCTAAACCGCAGCGTCGAATCGCGCGTGGATAAACGGCCGATGATGTCCGACTTGCGGGAATCCGGCGCCAT
>SYEN01000231.1 GCA_005800795.1 Burkholderiales bacterium
ATGCTGGAGACCGGTGAGGAATTGAGTTCTCCGGGCCTCAAGACTTTCTGCGAAACACACAAGGCACGGTTGAAAGCCGACGTGCTGATCGCCTCAGATGGACCCCGCCTCGCGGCCAGAAAGCCGACGCTCTACCTCGGCTCGCGCGGCAGCATGAATCTGAATTTCACCGTCGACCTGCGTGACGGTGGCCACCATTCGGGCAATTGGGGCGGGCTGCTCGCCAACCCTGGCGTGATCCTCGCGCACGCGCTGGCCAGCATCATTACACGCGAGGGCAAGGTGCTGGTGCGTGAACTACTGCCGCAAAACATTCCTTCAAGCGTGAGCAACGCGCTGAAAGACTGCATACCCACGCCGGAACCGGACGAGCCGCAAATCGACCCGTGGTGGGGCGAGCCGGGTCTTACTGCTGCTGAAAAGGTATACGCGTGGAACACGTTCGAGATTCTCGCCTTCCGCACGGGCAATCCGGATAACCCGGTGAACGCCATCCCCGGCAAAGCCACCGCTACCGTGCAAATACGCTTTGTCGCGGGCACCGATGCGAATACGTTTATTCCGATTTTGCGCAAGCATCTCGACGCGAACGGCTATCAAAATATCGCCATCAGCATGGCGCGCAAGAGTTTTATGCAGGCCACCCGCCTCGACCCCGACAACGCGTGGGTGCGCTGGGCCGCCGAGTCGATGCGCCGCACCACCGGCAATGCGCCCGCGATACTGCCCAATATTGGCGGTTCGCTGCCTAACGATTGTTTCGCGGACACGCTGGGCCTGCCCACACTGTGGGTGCCTCATTCGTACGCTGGCTGCTCTCAGCACGCGCCGAATGAACACGCGCTGGGGTCGATCCTGCGCGAAGGCTTGCAGATGATGACGGGCCTGTTTTGGGATTTGGGTGAAAAAGGTATTCCACTTGAGAGGTAATTGTAAGTATATGTTTAAAGGATTTTTATGCCACCACCGTACCTCGTGCACATCGACGATGTGCAACCCGAAAACATGCAGCAGGACAAAGGCTGGGCGATCTCAGAGTTCCGCCTGCCGGTGTCAGGCGCGCACGGCAGCTCGACCACGATTTTTCATTCGATCTTCCGCCCCGGCTCCACGCATGCCAAACACAAGCACGACCGTTGCGATGAAATCGCCGTGTATCTGAAAGGCCATGGCATCGTTGGTCAAAGCGATCAACGCACGCAAGTCGGCCCCGGCCATTGCCGCTTGATGCCAGCGGGCTCGCCGCATTTTTTTCACAATGAAACGGAAGATACCGACGGCATGTGTATCGGCTTTTACATGGGCGCGAAAAGCGTGCCGGATACGGGCTACGGTTTCTGCGGTCAGGTGAATGATGCTGATCTCACTATGCCGCGCGGCGCAACACTCACCGAAGGCACTTTGCTGCATGTGAGCAGCGTCGAATCGTTCAAGTTGAGCGCTGCCGACGGCTGGAGCGTAGTCGACTATCGCATGCCCATCGGCAAACACAATGGCAGCCCCAACGCGCAGTTCTGGATGAAGCTGGCGCCCGGCGATGTGCTGCACAAGCACCGCTTTGACAACTGCGAGGTGCTTTACTACGTGAATGCGGGCGAAGGTGTAGCCGGTGCTGGCGGCAAAACGTCACGCGTGCGTGAAGGGCATACCCACTTTATTCCGCGCGGGGTTGAGCAGTTTATTGCCAATACGGGGAAGGACACACTCGAAGTGATTGGTGTTTACACGGGTGCGGGCAGTATTGCGGATGGCGGGTATGTGCATACGGGCAAGGTCAGCGCGCGCGAACTTAGTGCGGCTTGAATTTTTCTGCCTGCGTTAACGAGTTTGCCCAGCGCAGCTTCTGCGCGCTGCCGATAATGGTGGTTGGAAGTAGATCTGGGCCCATGTTTAGGCCAGCAATTCCATTCGTCCTGAGATTCTCGAAGGATGAATTGCTTAAAAGGCCAAAAGCAATCACATTACTTATGCACCACTCAACAGGATGCGCGCGTCCGCAATCGCAAACCCGCTGCCAGTCGCAATCACCGGATTCAAATCGATCTCGGCAATCTCCGAATGCAATGCAGCAATGTTCGAAACGGCAACCAACAACTTCGCCACGGCAACCTTGTTCACGGCCCCGGCCCCACGCACACCGTCCAACACCTCACGATAACGCAGCCCGTTGATCATTTCCAGCGCATCATTCTCGTTCAACGGCAACGCACAAAACACTACATCGCGCAGCACTTCGACCAGCGTGCCACCCAAGCCAAACACGATCACCGGACCATAGGTCGGATCGCGGCTAACGCCGATGATGACTTCCGTACCGCGCGCCGCCATCGGCGTGACCAGCGCACCCGTGATCGCAGCACCTGGCACGCGCGTCACTGCATCAAAAGCCGCTTGCAACGCGGCGACGCCCGTGATGTTAAGCCGCACGCCGCCCACGTCGGATTTGTGCAGCACATCTTTCGACACCACTTTCACCGCCAGCGGCACATCGCCCAATTGCTTCACCGCGCCAGCGGCATCGCCGGTGCTTTGCATCAACACGTGCGGCGGCACGGGCACGTCATACGCCGCGAGCAATGCCAAACACTCGTGCTCCAGCAAATGCCGCTTCGCCGAACGCGCACCCGAAATCAGGCCCACCGCATCGGGCTGAATCGCTCCAATTACAGGAACGTCACTCGCCAACAACCGCCGCTTCGCCGCATGATAGTCCGCTGCACTCGCCAGACACTGCACGGACACTTCGATATGCCGGTGAAACGGCACGCCCACCTGGCGCAATGCGTTAAGGCCATCCGTCTTGTAGAGGGCCGAGCGCGATTGCACCATGATGGGTTTGCCCAGTTCATTCATCATCGCAGCAAGGTCCCGCGACACCGCCATCTCGGCCTCGTTCGTACCATAGCGCCGCCCATAACCGCCAAAAAACCCCACCAGCAACAGTGCATCGATGTTGGGGTCTTCAAGGATCGCCCTGGAAACCGTGCGGTAATACTCCACCTTGGGCTCGGTGCCGCCGCCTGCATCCACCGGGTTATCGATGGCCGAGGCATTGGGCACGATGGCGTGTATTTTTGCTTGTGTTTCCGCCGACAAGGGCGCCAGCACCATACCGCGCTCCGCCAGGGCTTCGCACGCCACGGTGATCGGCCCGCCGCCCTCGGACAGCACCGCCACGCTGCGCCCGCGCATGGGCGGGAACAGGGTCAGGGCCTCCGCCACGGGCAGCAGATGATCCGACTGCGCCAATACCACCACGCCCGCCTGCCGCAGCACGCCACAGGTCACTGCGTAGTCACCCGCCAGTGAACCACTATGCGACTTGGCGGCGCGCTTGCCTTCGCTGGTGCGGCCCACCACATACGCCACCACAGGCTTGACCTTGCTCACCTCGCGCGCGGCCTTTACATAGGCTGCGCCATTTTTGAATCCCTCGACATACGACAGCACCACATGCGTATCCGGGTCGGCGCCAAAATATTCGAGATACTCGTGAAAGCGCAAATCCGCCTGATTGCCCACCGACAGCGCAGCGCTAAAGCCGGCGTGGCCAAAAAAATTGGCATCGTCGAGCACCGACCCCATCATGTTCGCCGAGTTGGCGACGATGGCGATGTTGCCGCGTGGCACATCGTAACCACCCAGCGCGGTAAAACCCACGCGCGTGCCGCAAATGCCATTGGTGTTGGGCCCCACCAGCCGCACGCCGTACTGGCGCGCCACGGCGACGCTCTGCTCCTCCAGCACACGCCCGGCCTCGCTCGCCTCGCTAAAGCCGCCCGCCAGCAACACGGCGGCGCGCACGCCCTTCTTGCCGCATTTTTCCAGCATGGCCGGTGTGGTCGCCGCGGGCGTGCACACCAGCGCAACGTCGATCTCGCCGGGCACATCGGCGAGTTCGGCGTAACAGGTATGGCCGAGAATTTCTTTCTCGCGCGGATTAATCGGCACGATAACGCCCTGATACTTGCCGCGCATCAGGGCAGTGATCGCGCGATAACCGCGCTTGGTGGGATCGGCCGAGGCGCCGATGACAGCTACCGTGCGGGGGTTGAAGAGGGTGTCGAGTGAATGAGTCATATTTGATGGTTGTGTTTGTTTTGAGCGACTTTATCGCTGCGATTGCTTGGGGTCAAACAACCATGTGGTGATTGCGATGCTACGGTGTGATGGGTTCCCGCCTGCGCGGGAACGACAGGTGCGGTATATTTGTGCGATTGGTCATGTTTAGGTAAACGCGTGGCTAAGAAAAAAATCAAAGGAACAACCCATATATCGCTCGCTTGAACGCTGTCTGGCGATACCCTCTCTACTAACAATAGTAACCGGCGCCACCGCCCAAACTTCTCTAGCAAACCCGTACGCATCGTCGTGCCCTTCCCCGCCGGCGGCTCGTTCGATGTGGTGGCGCGCATCGTCGCGCAACTGGGGGAACTGGGACAGAACGTTATCGTCGAAAACCGTCCTGGCGGCGGCACAGTCATCGGCACGGAGTTTGTCTCGCGCCAGCCTGCTGATGGCCACACCATTTTGTCGATCGGCCCCAGCTTCACCATGCATCATGCGGTGCGTAGCAAAGTGCCGTTTGATGTGGAAAAGGATTTCCGCCTCGTGGGGCAAGTCATGGGACTCACCATGACCATCGCAGTGAATCCTTCTCTGCCCGTCAAAAGCATGAGGGAATACATCGCGCTGTCGAAGGCGCGTCCTGGTGAGCCATGTCTTACTATGTTCGGAAGTTCATATTCTGAGTCGACAGCAATCATCTGAGCGACGACAATACGACCTTCCATTCACTTAATGCGTTTTCCTGGAGACACCCCGTGCCGCACACCACCGACATCAACCTGAAACGCCGTATCGCAACCGGGCACATTGCCGCCGCTGGCGCCATGCTGTTGGGTGGAGGATTGCCCGCACTGGCACAGACCGACGGATTGGCCAAATTCGTGGTGCCATTTCCCGCAGGCGGCGCTGCCGATACCATGGGCCGTATCCTGGTCGAACGGCTCAAAGAGGAACTCAAACAAAACATCGTGGTTGAAAACCGCGCGGGCGCCAGCACCCGCGTCGCGGCGGAACACCTCAAGAACGCACCACCGGATGGCAACACGGTACTGATGACGCTGCTGGACACCACCGTGATCGCACCCTTGGTCTACGCCAATCTTCGTTATGACGCAAAAAAAGACCTGATGCCGATCACCGAGATCTGCACTGTCATTTACGCCTTGGCGGTCAACGCCGACCAACCCTATAAAACAGTCGCAGAGTATCTGGCCGCGGCAAAAGCCGATAAAAACAAAGCCTCGATGGGGACAACGGGTCTGGGCTCGTCCCTGCTTTCCTGGCGTTTGACCTGACGCGCAAATCCGGCTCGGACATGACGATCGTGCCGCTCCAGGGCGGGCCTGCGATGGTCACCAATTTGATGGGCAACCAGATTGGCTCGGCCCTGGATGGCTTGGGCGTGTTTATCCAGCACCATCGCGCGGGCCGAGTGCGTGTGCTGGCCGTATCCGGTGCGCGCAGGGTCAGTCAATTGCCGGATGTCCCCACGCTCGCGGAATCAGGTTTCCCGACCATGACCGCAGGCTCTGCTTACGCGTTGTATGCGCCCGCGGGCACGCCTGATGCACAGATCAATCGTTGGAATCAAGCGATGCACAGAGTGCTGGCCAACGCGGATGTGCGCAGCCGTTTGCAGAACATTGCCTATGAACCCTTGCCCGGTTCAACACCCGCGGAAGTGAACGCGTTACGCGACTGCATGACCGAGTTTTGGGCGCCGTTGGTCAAGGCTTCCGGCTATAAAGGCGAATAGGCGGGGAATCTGAATGACCCTATCACCCGTGCACATGAGCGTCGAACAGCTGATTGAGTTCAACGCCGCATGGAATCGCCACGACATTGAAGCCTTGATGAGCTTTATGCACGCCAATTGCGAATTTCACGCGGTCGCCGGCCCTGACTTGCTGGGGCGCAGCTTTATCGGGCGTAATGCCGTTCGCGAAGGCTTTATGCTGGCTTGGCAAACCTTTCCCGATGCGCAATGGGTAGACGGCAACCACTTTGTGCAGGGCGACCGCGGCATTTCGGAATCCACCTTCAAGGGCACGCGTGCCGATGGCCTGCGTGTGGAAGCGCGCATGGTCGATGTGTTCACGTTCAAAGACGGCAAGATTGCCGTCAAGAACGCGTACCGCAAAGACCGCCCCGCGTTCAAATCTTGATTGCTCAGCAAAACCGGTTCGCACTTGACGCTGCCCTCGCCTAGCCAGCGCGACCGCTACGACCCGCAGTACGACCCACTGGTGCATGCCACGCCTGGCCATGGCCGTGACTATGCGCCGACGTATTGGGTTGCGTCCGCCGGAGAAGCCCCGCCAGACGATGGCGCGGTCCATGCGGATATTGACGCGGATGTCGTCATCGTCGGCTCGGGCTTTACCGGTTTGGCTGCGGCCTTGTTTCTGGCGCGCGAACATGGCATCCGCGCGACGGTGCTAGAAGCCAATCAAACCGCCTGGGGATGCACCAGCCGCAACGGCGGGCAAGGTCAAAACGCCAGCGGGCGCTTGTATCGCACGCAATGGATAGCACGTTGGGGACTGGAAACGGCTTTAAAGCTGGACGCTGAAATACGCCAAGGCTTTGAAACGTTTAGCGCCTTGGTCAACGAAGTAGCCTGTGATGCACAGCCCGGCGGGCATCTGTACATCGCGCATCGCGACAAGAAGCTGCCATTCTTGCAGACGCAGGCGCGTGTTTTGCGCGACGTGTTTGGCTACGACACGCAAATGCTCAGCCGTGACGAAGTGCGCGAGCGCTTTGTCAATGATGCGGATTGCCATGGCGCCCTGCTGGAGCCGCTGGGCATCGGCGTGCATCCGGTCAAGCTGGCCCATGGCTATTTGCGTATGGCGCGTGCGCTTGGGGTCAAAGTGCACACTGCCAGCCCGGTGACAGACATCTCGACTCGCGATGGCATTCACTACTTGACGACACCCGGCGGCGTCGTGCGTGCACGTGCCGTGGGCTTTGCGACAGGCGGCTACACCTCCAACGCTTTGCACCCGAGTTTGAAAAACAAGATCATGCCCGTATTGTCCAACTCGCTGGTGACACGGCCGTTGACCCCGCAAGAGCGCGAGGGTGCCGGGTTCAAATCAACCACGTTTATCACCGATACCCGAACGCTGCGTTTTTATTACCGCCTGTTGCCCGGTGACCGGGTTCAGATCGGCAGCCGCAGCGCAATTACGGGAGCGGATGCCCCTCATCCGCGACACTTGGACATTCTTGTTGCGGGACTGCATCGCAAGTTTCCAGCGCTCACCCACGTTGACATCGATTACTCGTGGTGGGGTTGGGTGGATGTCAGCCACGACATGATGCCCCGCATCATGCAACCGGATGCCAGGCAAAGCGTCTTTTACGCCTTGGGCTACGGCGGTAATGGCGTGTCCTTTTCAGCACATGCTGGGCGGCGCATGGCCGAACGCATCGCAGGCAAACCAAATCGTGCGTTTGATCTGCCTATCTATAATTCGGCGCTGGAGTTCCCCAATGTGCTGAATGCTGTACGGTCGCCGCTGTTTGCACCGTTTCGCCGCATCGGACAGCGTGGGTTGTATCGCTGGTATGCCCTGCGTGATGAATATCTTTAGACTCAGCGCAAGGAGCCAGGGAGCATAGCCGGATACGGTTACACTGAACTGTGATCACCACCGAAAAAATACAAAACCACGAGGACATCATGTTTGAACTATCGTTTTACGATCCATCCGGCACGCCACTCGACACGCAGCCGCACGCGCCTCGGCTCGACACCCTTCAAGGCAAAAAAATCGGTTTTGTGTCGATTGATGAATGGCAGGCATACCGTACGTTTCCGCTATTGCGTGATTTGCTCAGGCGAGACTTTGCCAATATTGAGCTGCTGCCGATGGATGCGTTTCCCCGCGGCATCGGCCCTGTTGCCACCGAAGAAGCCGCTGCGCTGGTCGCGGCCAGCGAGGTAGACGCCGTCATCATCGGTAACGCAGCCTGAGGCGGCTGCGCCACTGCCTGCGGCCGTGCAGCCGCGCGAATTGAAGCCAGCGGGATTCCGACAGTCACGCTGGTGCGTGAAGATTTTCAAGGGGTGTTCAGAAACGCGGTTTCCGGCCTGGGCCTCGCGCCAGATGCCGCGGTGGTTGCCTTTCCCATCGATCTTTTCATGGCCGACAGTGACGTCAGCAGCGTGGGCGCGCGCAAGCGCGAGTTTTACGAAGGACTCACGACTTGGCGTGCGCCGGATGCGGCGTCAACAGCAAAAGGCGCGCGACTGGTCAGCGTCAGTGGCGTCACCTACCACGATGCGCTGGTCAAGGCCAACCATCTCTTTATTACCAACCTGTGGGGTGATGGCCTGCCGCTGTGGCCGGCGTCGCCGGAAGCGGTGGACTGGATTTTGCAGGGCAGCGATCTTGCGCGAGATCATGTGCTGGGCCGTTTTCCGCCGCGGGGCGGCGGCGTGACTGTGGAGACCTGTGCCATCGCGCTCGCCATGGCCGGCGGTCGCCCGGAGTATTTGCCGGTATTGCTTGCCACAGTGGAAGCCATGCTCGCACCCGAGGCTCGCAGTGACCTGTTGCAAGCTGCATCAGGTAGTGCCTTCCCGGTGGTCATCGTCAATGGGCCGCTCGCCAAACGCATCCGCTTGAATTCCGGCTTCGGTTGCTTCGGGCCCGACCCGCAGCGGCCTGCGGGTGCCAGCATCGGGCGCGCCCTGCGTTTGTTGCAGCAGAATGCGGGCGGCGCGCAACCAGGCATCGGCTCGATGGGCATCTACGGCGCGATGCGCTACACCAATGCGGTCTTTGCAGAAGACGAAGAAGGTCTGCCCGCTGGCTGGCTGCCGCACGCCACCGAGCGGCACGGGTATGCACCGGGTACGGACTCCGTATCCCTGGCCTTCGCCAGCGGCGTCACCAATGTGAAGCGCCGCGGCGGCGCAGAGGTGAGCGCCGAAGAAGATGTGGTGCACGGGCTACATCGCGTCGCCGACTTTATGCGCACGCCCAATCTGCACTGCATCCAGTTTAACGGCTATGAAACGGGCACGCCGGGTGTGGTTGTGATGTCTCGCGTGACCGCCAGCGAGATCGCCGCGCAGGGATTCACGCAATCTTCTTTGCGCCATTTCCTGTGGGAGTATTCGCGCATCCCGCACGAGACGTTGAGCCGCTCCGGTAATCTGGAATGGATACGCGTGAACAGCAATGCGCTCACACGCGACAGCGCGACGCTCGACCCCTGGCCCATCTGCAGCAACCCGGAGAACATCGTGACAGTGGTGGCGGGCGGCGCACACCCCACCAACAGCTATTGGCTGCAAGGGTATTGTCCCAAAGTGGTGGGGCGAAAAATCGCTGTGCCTGCCGCCGTTGACCACTTGTTGTCACAAGCAGACAAAGACCTTGGCTGCGCGTCGGATGTATGCCTGATATGAGGAAGCCACTCAACACCATCCTGCTGCTTGCCGTCAGCAGCTTGCCGCTGCAGGCAACTGCGCAACCGGCAAACATCTATCCCGCCAAGCCCATCCGTATGGTCGTCGGTTTTGCGCCCGGCGGCGGCAACGACATCCTCGCAGGGTTGATCGCGCCGCCGTTGTCCGCGCGTTTTGGCCAACAGGTGGTCATCGATAACCGCCCGGGCGCTGGGGGCACGCTGGCGGGTGCGCTTACCGCGAAGTCAGAACCGGACGGTTACACGTTGTTTGTATCATCCCTCGGCAGCCATGGCGTGGGACCCAATCTGTACCGCAACTTGGGATACGATCCGATCCGCGATTTTGAGCCGATATCGTTGCTGGCGATGACGCCCATCGTGCTGGTGGTGGGCAAAACCCTGCCTGAGGTACAGTCCGTGCAAAATCTGATCGCTGTGGCCAAAGCCAAACCAGGCTTCGTGCGCTACGCCTCCGGCGGCTTTGGTGCGCCCCCGCATACCGCTGCGGCCGTCTTCGAAACGATGACCGGCACACGCATGCAGCATGTGCCGTATAAAGGCGGCGGCCCTGCCATTGTCGGTTTGCAAGCGGGCGAAACCCACGTCATGTTTGGGCCTGCATCCACCCTGCTGGCGCAGGCCAAGGCAGGCCGGGTGCGCGCTCTGGCGATTGCGCGGTCCAATCGTCTTCCGGCGTTTGCCGATGTACCCACGTTTGCGGAAGCCGGGCTGGCCGATTACGCGGCAAACGCATGGTTTGGTTTACACGCCCCCGCGAAAACACCCAAGCCTGTCATCGCGTTGTGGCACAGGCAGGTGGTGCATGCGATCAATTTACCGGAACTGAACGACCGTTTTACGGATGCCGATCTCGAACGTATCGGCTCAACACCCGGGGAACTCGATCAGTTCGTGCGCAAGGAGCTTTTCAAGTACGCGCGCGTGGTCAAGGAGACCGGCATGACAATACAGTAGGTAAACTTAAAAATTCTTTAAAAACAATTAGTTATAAAATTCTACATCTCCAGAAGTTTCGTCGCTACGATTGACCCCACGGCATAGCTGATGCAGCATTGTCGCTCACCCAATCCCGTATCGCGTCGTACATTCCAGGAGGCCACCATGATCGCAGGCCGTCATGCCCGCTTGTCCGTCCGGGCGCTACTCGCCGCCATACTGCTGGCGATGGCCGCCCCGGCAACGCAGGCCCACGAAAAATCCAGTCAACTCGGCACGGTCACGTTTCCAACCTCCTGCGTGCCCGCGGTACGCAAACAGTTTGAAACGGGTGTCGCCATGCTGCATTCGTTCTGGTTTGGTGAGGCGCGCAAAGCCTTTGAAGCCGTGCTGAAAAACGACCCGAACTGCGCCATGGCGTACTGGGGTATCGCGGTTGATTATCTGGGCAATTCGCTATCCTCCCCCCCGCAATCGAAGAATGCCCAACTGGCCTGGGAAGCGCTGGAGAAAGCGCGCGCACTGGGTGACAAGGGCGCAAGAACGCAGCGCGAGCGCGACTGGATAGAGTCCATCTCGACGTACTACCGTGATCACGAAAAAACGCCCGTCAATGTGCGTCTGCAACGCTACACCAAGGCTACACAGGATCTTACCGAAAAATATCCCGGTGACTTCGAAGCTTGGGTGTTCTACGCGCTGAACCTGCAAGCCTCCGCTCCCAAAAACGACATTCAGTACAAACAGCAGTTGCAATCCACGCAAATTCTCGAAACGCTGCTGCACAAGAACCCCGATCACCCTGGCGTGGTGCACTTCCTGATTCACGGCTACGATTATCCGCCACTCGCCGAAAAAGGCATTGCCGCTGCGCGCCGCTACGCCAAACTCGCGCCGGCCGCGCCGCACGCGCGCCATATGCCCTCGCACATCTACTCGATGGTGGGGATGTGGGAAGACTCGATTGCCTCCAACGAACACGCGCTGCAGGTGCGGCCCGATTACTTCCACGCGATGGATTTCATACTCTATGCACAGTTGCAACTTGGGCAAGATGCCAGGGCGCAGGTGACGCTACAGCGCGCTCGTGACGTGCTTTCGAAATCCACTGGCTCCGACTTGGGCATGAACACCGCCATGAGCGCCATGCCCGCGCGCTTGGTGCTGGAGCGCGGTGACTGGCAGGGCGCGGCGGCCTTGGCGGTAACGCCGACCAAATCCGCCATGGCCGAATCGCTGTCGCGCTTTACGCGCGGGTTGGGCATGGCCCGCACGGGTGACCTTGCGGGTGCAAAGGCTGAAGTCGCTGTCATGCAGAGGCTGCGCGCCATGCTGGAGAAAACCAACAACAGCTACTGGGCCGACCGCACTGAAGAGCAGATGTTGTCGATACTGGCGTGGGTGGCGCTTGCCGAGGGCGACAGGGAACGTGCCGTTAAATTCATGCGCACGGCTGCGGAAAACGAGGACGGCAGCGTCAAACACGTGGCAATGGAGAACCGCCTGTATCCGCTGCGGGAGCTGTATGCGGAGTTGTTGCTGGAAATGGGGCAGGCATCGGAGTCGCTGCGCGAATTTGAAGCATCGTTGAAAGCCTATCCGAATCGTTATCGCAGCATTCATGGCATTGCACGCGCGGCCGACGCCGCAGGTGACCGTCAAAAAGCCGCGCTATTCTTCAAACGGTTGGCCGCATTGGCGAAAAACAGCGACGGCGCGCGCCCCGAACTGGCGCAGGCGCGCTCGTATATTGCGCAGCGATAGATGGCGTTAGTCTTTTTTGGGCAGGCGGCAGGTAGCGTATCCCACCACGGAATCAACACGCAAACGATGGGGGCGATATGCGCATTG
>SYEN01000232.1 GCA_005800795.1 Burkholderiales bacterium
GCGGCATGCACTGCCTGAAGTACGGACTGACGGTGCATAATATTCTGAAGCTGCGCGCGTATACGGTTGAGGGCGAATTGCTCGAAATCGGCGGCGATGGGTTGGATGCCGCCGGTTACGATCTGCTGGCGCTGCTCACCGGCTCCGAGGGGCTGCTGGCGGTGATCACCAAAATCACCGTCAAGCTGCTGCCCAAGCCGCAGCGCGCGCAATGCGTGCTGGCGGCTTTTGATGACCTGGTAAAGGCCGGGCAGGCCGTGGCCAATATCATCGCCGCCGGCATCATCCCTGCTGGGCTTGAAATGATGGACAAAATCACCACTGGCGCAGTGGAACCCTTCGTCAATGCCGGTTATCCGCTGGATGCGGAAGCGATTTTGCTGTGCGAGTCCGACGGCACTCCGGAGGAAGTCGCCGACGAGATCAAGCGCATGAAAGCCGTGATGCAGGCCAGCGGCGCGACTGAAGTGCGCGTGTCGCAAGACGAAACTGAGCGAGTCCGGTTTTGGGCCGGGCGCAAGAATGCCTTTCCTGCGGCGGGCCGCTTGTCGCCGGATTATTACTGCATGGACGGCACCATCCCGAAGCGCGCGCTGCCGCAAGTGCTCACCGCCATCGCCGACTTGTCAAAAGAGTACGGCCTGCGCTGCATGAACGTGTTTCACGCTGGCGACGGTAATTTGCATCCGCTGATTTTGTATGACGCCAACCAGCCAGGGGAGCTTGCGCGCACCGAAGAATTTGGCGCAAAGATTCTAAAACTGTCGATCGACGTCGGCGGCACCATCACCGGCGAACACGGCGTAGGCGTGGAAAAAATCGATTCCATGTGCGACCAGTTTCGTGCGCCGGAACTGGCGATATTTCACGCAGTGAAGCAGGCGTTTGACGCAGGCGGGCAACTGAACCCCGGCAAGGCGGTGCCCACGCTGCACCGCTGCGCGGAGATGGGGCGCATGCATGTGCATGCGGGCGAGGAGAAGTTTCCCGAGTTGCCTCGGTTTTAGTTGCGCCGTAGCCCACCACCAAGCCTCTATCGTGTCCACAAAACACAGTCACCCGACACCGTCGTTCCCGCGCAGGCGGGAACCCATAACACAGTGTCACTTGAGGGCAAACTACCCCCATCCTACCTTCACCAAGGATGGGGATACCCGCCTGCGCGGGAATGACGGTATTTGTTTGCAACGGGTTTCTTACTGATGGAAGGCGTTGCAAATCAGCTTGCGGAAACCATCCGCGAGGCAAGCACAAATAAAACACCACTTCGAATAGTTGGCGGCGGCACCAAAGATTTCTACGGCAATCCAACCACCGGTGAATTGTTGTGCACCAGCTCCTACCGCGGCATCGTCGATTACGAACCCACGGAGCTGGTGATTACCGCGCGCGCTGGTACGCCGCTGGCCGAAATTGAATCAACCTTGAAGGACAAGGGACAGATGCTGGCGTTTGAGCCACCGCATTTTTCTAAAGGCTTTCCCTCACCCCTAACCCCTCTCCCGGCGGGAGAGGGGAACAGTACGCTCGGCGGAACCATCGCCGCCGGACTGTCAGGCCCGCGCCGCCCCTACGCGGGCGCGGTGCGCGATCTGGTGCTGGGCGTTCGTATTCTCGACGGCACCGGCGCTGATTTGCGCTTTGGCGGACAAGTGATGAAGAACGTCGCGGGCTTTGATGTGTCGCGATTGATGGCAGGTGCAATGGGCACACTCGGCGTGATTCTCGAAGTGTCGCTGAAAACCCTGCCGCTGCCGCCTGCTGAGATCACGCTGCATCAACAGTGTAACGAAGCTGACGCCCTGCGCCTGATGAACGAGTGGGCCGGTCAGCCGTTGCCGGTTTCCGCAACGTGCTGGACGCATGGCGATTTGCGCATACGCCTGTCAGGTGCCGCCAGTGCCGTGGAAGCCGCGCGCAAGAAGCTAGGCGGCACTGTGGTGGATGCACCTCTGGCCAGCACACTCTGGAAAGGTGTGCGCGATCACACGGATGCGTATTTCACCCGCAGCGGTGCGCTGTGGCGACTGTCGGTGAAATCGTCCGCGCCGGTAATCGTGCTGCCCGGCGTGCAGCGCCTGGAGTGGAGCGGCGCGCTGCGCTGGCTGCAAACTGATGCCAGTGCTGTGGCCGTGCGCGACGCCGCACAGAAGGCAGGCGGACACGCGACACTGTTTCGTTTGGATGACCACAGCGATGCCCTACGCAAAAATGGTGGCGTGTTTCATCCGCTATCGCCCGCGCTCGCCGCGATTCATCGCAAACTGAAACAGACCTTCGATCCGGTAGGCATACTGAATCCTGGCCGCCTTTACCTCGATATCTAAAATACCAATAAAAACAAATACTTATAACTGCTACCCTACCCCGTGGAAACCCGACTCGCCGCCGTTATCAAGAACACGCCGCAAGGCGCAGAGGCCGAAAGCATCCTGCGCAAGTGCGTGCACTGCGGCTTTTGCACAGCGACGTGCCCGACCTATCAATTGCTCGGTGACGAACTCGACGGCCCTCGCGGGCGCATTTACCTCATCAAGCAAGTGCTGGAAGGCGCGCCTGCTACGGCCAAGACGCAGCTGCATCTGGACCGCTGCCTCACCTGCCGCTCGTGCGAAACCACTTGTCCGTCGGGCGTGCATTACAGCCGCCTGCTCGACATCGGACGTGCTGAAGTCGAAAAACAGGTTGGCCGCACGCCAGCAGATGCGCTCGGGCGCGTGGCGCTGCGCTCGGTGGTGCCGTTTGCAGGCGTATTTGGATCGCTACTTAAATTGGGACAACTCGCACGGCCTCTGCTGCCTGCCGCACTCAAGCAAAAAGTGCAGCCGCGTGCAGCCAGTGCAAAACCCTGGCCGAAAAACAATCATCCGCGCAAGATGCTGGTGCTCGAAGGCTGCGCTCAACCCAGCCTGTCACCCGCCACCAATGCGGCCGCCGCGCGCGTGCTCGACCGCCTGGGCATCACGCTGCTGCGTGCCCCGGACGTGCGCGGCGCCGGTTGCTGTGGCGCGCTGTCGTTTCACCTGAATGCGCAAGGCGAAGCGCTCGATTTCATGCGCAGGAACATTGACGCATGGTGGCCGCATCTTGAAGCGGGCGCGGAACAAATCGTTATCACCGCCAGCGGCTGCGGCGTGATGGTTAAAGACTACGAGCACGCTTTGCAGCACGATTCGGCTTATGCGGACAAAGCCCAACGCGTGTCGGAATTGGCCTGTGACATTAGCGATGTCATAGCCGCTGAGTCTGCCGGACTGCAGTCGCTCCTCGCACCGCACGCCTCACGCCTTAACAACAAAATCGCGTTTCATGCCCCCTGCACCTTGCAACATGGCATGAAGAAAAAGGGCGCAGTCGAAGCACTGCTCACCGAACTGGGCTTTGAACTCACCCCGATAGCCGACGCCCATTTGTGCTGCGGTTCCGCGGGTACGTATTCGATTTTGCAGGCGGAACTCGCCCAACAGCTGCGCGCGAACAAAATCGCCGCGCTCGAATCGGGCATGCCCCACGAGATTGTCACCGCCAACATCGGCTGCCAATCCCATCTGCAGGCGGCGACCGAGTTGCCAGTACGGCATTGGATTGAACTGCTGGATGACACAATGACAACGCCCGCATAAGGCGGGCACGTTCTGTGGGCCCACCCTATTTCGCGACCCGATCACGTGATTACAGAAACGAAACAGCAGAAACCGCGCACCATGCGACAACTCGCCAAGAACTACGACTTCATTATCGTCGGTGCCGGCAGCGCGGGCTGTGTGCTGGCCAACCGGCTGACCGAATCAGGACAGCACCGTGTGTTGTTGCTCGAGGCCGGGCCAGACAGCCGTCATCCGTGGCTGCGCATTCCGTTGGGTTACGGCAAGCTCTTCACCGACCGGCGTTTCAACTGGTGCTACCAGACTGAGCCGCAACCACATTGCGCGGGCCGCAACATCGTTGCGCCGCGCGGGCGCGTGCTCGGCGGTTCGAGTTCGATCAACGGCCTCATTTACATTCGTGGCCAGAAGCAGGATTTCGATCACTGGCGGCAATTGGGCAACACCGGCTGGGGCTTTGATGACGTATTGCCCTACTTTCGCAAAGCGGAAGACAACGAGCGCGGCGCCGACGCATGGCATGGCGCGGGCGGCCCGCTCGGTGTGTCCGACTTGCGCGACCGCCACCCGCTGGCCGAGGCGTGGGTCGATGCCGCCGTGGAGTCCGGCTATCCGCGTAACGCGGATTTCAACGGTGCTACGCAGGAAGGCGCGGGCCTTTACCAGACGACAATGCGGCGCGGCGTGCGCAGTTCCACCGCCGCGGCCTACCTGGCACCGGTGCGCAACCTCGCCAATCTGCATGTGGTATCGGAAGCGCTGGCCACCCGCATTCTGTTCGAAGGTCGGCATGCGACAGGCGTCGAATACACCGTTGGCGGCGTGAAACACGTCGCGCACGCCAACGTCGAGGTCATCGTAGCGGCCGGGGCATTTAACTCGCCGCAGCTTTTGCAACTTTCGGGGCTGGGTCCGGCAGATCTCATGAGGGCGCACGGCATCCCCGTGATCGCGGACTTGCCCGGCGTCGGCGCGGAACTCAGCGATCACTACTTCACCCGCATCATCCTGCGCGCGAAAGAGCCGCTGTCGCTCAACGATGCGGTGCGTCAATGGCATCGTGGCGCCGCGGCGGCGCTGCGCTACACCTTCCAGCGCCGCGGTTATTTCGCCATCCCCGCGATTTCGGCCGGCTGCTTTCTGCGCGCGCACCCCACCGCCGCCACACCCGACATTCAGGCGTCCCTCGGCCTCTACTCAGTGCAGAACATCGGCGAGACCTTGCATCAGTTTTCCGGCGTCACTGCGGTGTGCTGCCTGCTACGTCCAGAGAGCAAAGGCAACGTGCGTATCCAGTCTGCCGATCCACAGCAGGCACCGGCGATCAACCCGAACTACCTGGCCTCCGAGAAAGACTGTGACACGATGATTCACGGCCTGCGCGCCGTGCGGCGCATCCTGCAGGCACCTGCCATCAAACAGCACATCGCTGAGGAATTTGAGCCTGGGCCAGCTTGTGCCAGTGATGACGAACTGCTCGAGTATGCGCGTCAACGCGGATCAACGGTCTACCACCCGGTCAGCACCTGCCGCATGGGGCAAGATGACACAGCGGTCGTCGACGCGCGTTTGCGCGTGCGCGGCTTTGCGGGCCTGCGCGTGATCGATGCATCCGTGATGCCGTCGCTGGTATCGGGCAATACCAACGCGGCGACTATCATGATTGCGGAAAAAGGTGCCCAAATGGTTCTTGAAGACGCGAAGGCACGAGCGTAGTCAGCCCACGTTGTATGTTTGCACAGTACCTGGTACCGAACTTTAGGTGTACCGCCTAAGCCATTGAGGTACTAGTACTTTTCAGTACAGCGGCGTACTATCCCCCGAACTTCGGTACGGGGAGGTACACGATGCTCGGCTTTGAATCGGCACAGGCAACCGGTAGTCTGCGGGTTACCGGCACATCCATACTGACTAGGCGCGCGCGCGCGCGCGAGGTCGCCACTAAGGACATTCCCGTCTATCAGGGCGAGTTGTGGACGGCATTACAGCGGCAGGCCAGCAGCATCCACGAGATTTCCTACCGCGCGTGTTACAAGCCGCAACTGCCCGCGTATTTCATCGAGCGGCTTACCGAACCCGGCGACATGGTTTACGACCCATTCAGCGGGCGCGGCACCACGGCTGTTGAGGCCGCGCTGCACGGTCGCTGTGTCATCGCCAACGACGTCAATCCGTTGTCGGCGATGCTCACGCAGCCGCGACTGGAATTGCCCTCGATTTTGCAAATCGAAACGCGGCTTGACACGTTGCGCTTCAAGGTAAAGCAACAACGCGATATCGATCTGTCGATGTTCTACCACCGCGATACCGAACGCGAACTGCTGGCACTGCGCCGTTACCTTACCCTGCGGCGCGCGGACTACACCGAAGACGCCACAGACCGCTGGATACGCATGGTGGCCACCAACCGGCTGACCGGACATTCTCCGGGATTCTTCTCCGTCTACACCCTGCCACCGAATCAGGCGGCCTCGCCCGAAAACCAGATAAAAATCAACGAGCGGCTGAAGCAAAAGCCCGGATATCGCGACGTACGCGAGCTGATCCTGAAAAAATCCCTGCAACTGCAAAGCAAACTCACCCCGCAACAGCGCGAAAAACTGAAAGCCGCCGCCGACAGTGCCACCTTCATGAACGACAGCGCCGCCAGCACGCTCGGCATTCCCACCGCAGCGGTCAAACTCACCGTGACCTCGCCGCCGTTTCTGGACGTGGTGCAATACGCCAAGGACAACTGGCTGCGCTGCTGGTTTAACGAACTCGATGCCGCCGATATCGCTGCGCGCATCACCATGAGCCGCACCGTATCGCATTGGTCCACCGCGATGCTCGACGTATTCCGCGAGCTGTATCGTGTGACCGCACCCAATGGCTGGGTGGCATTTGAAGTCGGCGAAGTGCGCGGCGGCAAAATCAAACTCGACGAGGTCGTCGCCCCCATCGGCATCGCAGCGGGATTCGCCTGTATGGCGGTGGCGATCAACACACAGAGGTTCACCAAAACCGCGAATATCTGGGGCGTTTCGAACAACAGCAAGGGTACTAACTCGAACCGGATTGTGCTGTTTCGCAAACCCGTGTAATAAGGCACCGGCTGGTCATCGCGCAAAAATACGCCCTAAAAAATATCCTTTAAAAACAGATACATATCATCCATTTCGTGCAGCAACGCCACGCGTTCGCGCAGTTGTTCATACTTCAGCTCATTCAACGGCCAGCGGCTCTGCAGAAAACAGTCGCGAAATTTGTCCTCGGCAGCTTGCGGTGAAATTGGGCGGCCCTCACTGCCCGCGACATCCTTGATGCGGCAGGACACCTCGCCATGGTTGCGTGTCTGCATACGCAACTCTACCGGCCCGCGTGTGCCGGTTTGCGTGGCATCCACTTTCACTACAATTTTGCTCATGTGCACGGCAATGGCGGGATCGCGCGCCGCATCCGGCTGAATTTCGGCAAGGCCCAGCCGGCGGCGCACCAGCGCGCAGGCGATCGAGTAACGCAGATTGAATTGCGCGGCCACCTGCGCATCGCCGCTGGGGTCGTAATCCCCGCCGACAATGCGCTCGATATACGGTGTGATGGTGGCTTCCACCGATAACACGTCATCGGGCTTGAGATCGTATTGATTGACCAGTTGCAGCGTGGCATCAATCGCCGTGTGATTGCAACCGCAACTCGGATACAGCTTGATGGTAGCCTGATCATTGTCAAAGCGCGTGCCGAGTTCGTGCAGCAGCACCGATGGATCGCCCGGCTGATACAGGGCATAGAAGCCGAATCTGCCTTCAATCACATCCGGCGGCGCGGTGATGCCGCGTTGCGCGAGCAGCGCAGACTGCACGCCGGAGCGTGCGGCAAACGCCGCCAGCATGCGCTTGGCCAGCGAGGGTTGTATGTTGGCTTGCTGTGTGCCCGATGCCTGCAAAAACGCCAGCCCCAGTGCGTGTTGCGTCTGCCCGACATCGAGCTTCAGCAAACGCGCGCAGGCCGCAGCCACGCCAAACCCGGCCATTGCTGCCGTGTAATGAAAACCGCGATTCGGGTAAGCCGCAGCCGCGCCAAAGCGATGCGTAATGTCGCAACCCAGCACCAGCGCAGCCAGAAACTCCCGGCCCGAAGCATGCTGACGCTCGGCCATCGCCAGCACTGCCGGCAGCACGGCCACATAGGCATGTACCGCCACACCCAAACCAATTGAGTCGTATTCGATGGCAGCGGCTGTTGTACTGTTAAGGAATGCCGCCGACGCTGCGGGCAGGCGCCCGCCAGAGCCACCAGCGCCAGCAGAAACACCGTATCCCCACACCGCGGCATCGGCACGTCCACCTTCTTCCGCCAGCATATCGAAGGTCTCACGGCACCCCGGCGCGTCCGCACCCGCCCACGCTGACGCGAGCGTATCCAGCATCAACAAACGAGCAGTGTCGAGATTGGCGGTGGGTATCGCCGCGAACGGCGTTTCTATCGCGTGCTGCGCCAACCGACCTGTGATGCTGCTCACGCCCATCTGCGCGCGAACGTCAGGCTCCAGCGGGCTTCAGTGTCCACCTGCGCCTCCCGGCGTCCACGCTGTCGGCGCCAGCGCCGTGTCGTCGCTGATCACATCCAGCAGCACCGGCTTGTTCATGGCCAGCGCCTTGGGCAGCAAGTCGCGCAACTGCGCCGGCGTCTCCACCCGGAACGCTTCGCAACCCATGGCCTTCGCGATGGTCGCAAGATTCGCGGTCTTGGAAAAGCGCCACATTTCATCTGGTTTGTATTTGTCGCCGCGCTTGCCGCGATAAGCGTTGCCCACCAGCGGGATTTCCTGATTGAGCGAGCTGTTGTTGTTGACCACCATCACCAAGTTGATGCCGTGGCGCGCGGCGGTTTCGAGTTCGCCAATGTGATAATAAAACCCGCCATCACCACTGAACAGAATCACCGGCTGGTCTGGCAGCGCACACTTCACGCCCAGCGCGCCGGGCAGGCCCCAACCGAGCGAACCGGCGCAACGGATATAACGTTGTGTGGCATGACGCATCTCGATCAACTGCCCCGTCCACATGCCCGCATGGCCGGTGTCGGATACCACCACGCCGTTGGCGGGCAGCGCTTCGGTTATCTCCTTGCAAATGCGCTCGGGGCGCAGCGGCGTGGCATCCGAGTTGTAGTGTGCCACCACGCTCGCGCGCCAGTCGGCGACGATTTGCTGCACGCGTTTCACCCACGCCTGCGCACCCGCAGCAGGTGAACCCGCCAGCGCGATCATGTGCCTTAGCGTCGCTTTCGCATCACCCAGCACAGATGCCGCGTTCGGATAATTCCGACCCAGCTCCTGCGCGTCGATATCGATCTGAATCACCGTCACGCCCGGCGCGGGAATTTTCCAGTTGGCGGTCACCTGCGCACCCGCATGGCTGCCGATGAACAGCACCAGGTCAGCCTCGGATATCGCACGGTTCGCGCACTCGCGTGAATACACGCCCGGCACGCCCACCGCCAGCGGATTGGTATCGAGTATCGCACCTTTGGCATTGAGCGACGTCGCCACGGGGATTTGCAGTTTCTCGGCAAACGCCACCAGCTCGGCCTGTGCGCCTGACGCGGTAACGCCGCCACCGGCCACGATAATTGGCCTCTGCGCTTGGGCGAGCACCGCCAGCGCGGCTTTCACACGCTCGATTTCCGGCTCGGGCCGGTACGCGGGTACTACCGTGTAATTTTTCTCGATAATCGGCGCCGGCAAATCCGCCTCGCACTCGATGCCCTGCCCGTGCGAACCGCGCAGCCGCAGATGCACCGGCTTTGGCGCACCGGTGGTAGCGGCGCGAAACAGTTGCCGCATCAAATCGGGTAGACGCGACACATCGTCGAGTTGCAGATTGAGTTTTGTCATCGAATCAAACTGCGCGAAATCCTCGACCTCCTGATAAGCGTAGCGATAACGGCTGGGCGTGCCCGGCCCGCCGGTAATCGCGATCACCGGCGCCCCCGCCAGATAGGCATCACGCAGGCCCGCCACGATGTTGGACGCACCGATCTGCTGCCCCATGCACAAGCTCGGCCGGTTGGCCGCGCGCGCGTAACCATCGGCCATGTAAGCCGCAGCTTTTTCACCATGCGTGAGAATTTTCTGAATGCCGAGTTCATCCATCTCGGCCAGCACCTCCATCAAAATCGTCGGCACAAAAAAAGCATGTGTGATGCCGTAACCCTTCATGACTTCGGCGAAATAGCGTGCTCCGGTGGTTTTTGGCATGGAAAAATCTCGCTAATGTAAACAGGAAGTAAAACCAAACTTAGGGCACGGAAATCGCCCGGCCCAACAGAACAGGATCGCGCCTACACCAAGGGCCGCGAGTACAGCGGCAACGCCGCCAGCGTCGGCATGCCGCTCGGTGGCGAGGTACGCGCCACATTCATCAGCATGGCGATCATGGCGTAGTAGCCCACCACGCCGATGAGATCGACGACGCTTTCTTCGCCGAAGTGTTTGACGGCGCGCGCGTAGGTGGGGTCGGACACGCCGCGATTCTTCAAAAGTTCGTTGACGAAATCATAGACAATGGCTTCGTCTTTTTTCATTTTCTCAGGCCGGCGGCATTCGGCGAGTGCTGCAATGGTGTCCGGATGCAATCCGCCTTTTAACGCGTGTGGCACGTGCACCGCCCACTCGAACTGGCACGACCAATCGCGCGCGGCCATCAGCCCAGCCATTTCCGCCAGCCGGAACGGCACCTTGACGCCCCAGCGGATGTAAGCGCCCAGCGCCTGTGTCGGGCCGGTGAGGCCAGGGCTGCGCATCATCGGCACGAACGGGCCGCGTACGTCTTTGCGCGGACCAGCGGTGATATCGGCGGCGGCTTTTTTCTGCGCAGCGTTGAGTTTTTCCGGCGGGATACGCGGCAGACGTTCGCGCAGGATGTCGACACGCATTTGCTTTTTTTGTTTGACGGCGGGGGCGTGTTTGGCGGCGGCAGTGGATTGGGGCATTATTTTTCCTTTAAAACAAATAGTTACAAAAATAGGCGCAACACGTCAATACTCTATTTCCGTCATTCTGGCGAAAGCCGAAATCCAGCGCGTCACCTTATGCGAAGCATCTGAATTTTGCATCCTGCGGATCGAAGTCATCGTACTGGATTCTGGCCTTCGCCAGAATGACGGCGTGGGTGATCAGCTTTTCCATGCAGCCAGGCGCACGGAACGCAACGGCTACGCCTTACGGCGCCGCGTAGTTGTCTTCGACCACTGCCTTACTGCCCACCGTACACGGCGGCATCGCATATTCCTTGCCACGCCAGGGCGGCGCGCGATCCATATTCAGCGTTTGCAAAAACGCCACCAGATCTGCCGACTCACGCTGCGTGAGTTTCAGCGGCCGCAGCAGGCTTTCGCCGTCGGTGTGCAGCCGTTCTATGTTCAGCTCCGAGTAGTGGCGAACCACCTGCTCCAGTGTCATCATTTCACCGCTGTGCATATAGGGCCCGGTGTAACCCACGTTACGCAGCGACGGCACCTTGAACTCGCCAAAGTTGCGACGCTCCGGTTTCAAATGCGTGGTCTTGGTAGCGGTTGCGCGCGTGGCGTCGTCGTTATACGGCCCCAGCAGATTGAATTTGCTGCCCAAAAGCAGCTTAATGCCATCGTGGCGGCCGCCATCCACCTTTTTGCTGCCTCCCTCGATGAAATGCGACACACCGATATCGTGAAACTCGCCATTGGTGAACATGGGCCCAGTGTGGCAGGTGCTGCAAATGCCCTTGCCGATGAATATCTGCAGGCCGCGACGGGCGTCACGCGGATACAAGCCGGCCGCAGCCTTGTCGCCACGCGCCAGCGCATCGCGGAACTGATCGAATGGCGTGAATTCCGTCGTCAGTGTTTCCTGAAACGCAGCCATCACCTTGCCGACACCCACCAGCACGGCTTCGTCATCCTGCTTCGACGGACTGATGCCAAAGGTTTTTTCATAGCGGCACGACAGGTCTGCATCCTTGCGCAGGTATTGCGCCACGTGCGCGGCATTCGACCCGAGTTCGCGCGCATCAAGAATCGGCCGTATGCTTTGCGACCACAGGCTGTCTGCCGCGCCATCCAGCGCGAACCAGCGGTGATGGCGCATGTTCATCAGCGTGGGCGTATTACGGTCGACCAGCGCCAAACCCTGATTGCGCTTGACGCCATCCGTCCAGTTGTACTCAGCAATATGGCAGGTGCCGCAAGACACCTTGTCATTTGCCGACAGTTTTTCGTCGAAGAACAACCGCTCTCCCAGATCAACCGCGTGCGTGTTACCCGACACGCGATTCGAGGGATCAGGCGACCATTTCATCGGCCACGGGCCGTGGCGGAGTATGCGGCTCACTTCCGCTTCGTTGAACTCGATCACGCCCGGTTCGTTGGCTTGGGTCGCGCCCGCAAACCACACCGCGCTCATGGCGCTGACGGCGAGCGCGCCCGCCGTCAGAATTGTTTTCATTTTTTTCATTGCAGCACCACACTGGTTGTCATGCGCTCAGTTACGTTTGCCACGCCACCATCGGCGCCCGCGCGCACCTCGAAAATATACTCCCATCGGCCGGGCATGTGAAACATCAAGCCTTCAGCGCGATACTTACCCGCGCCGCTGCTGGTGACGGCAGTTTTGTAATTCATGCCATGACGGTGTTCGGGCATGTGGGCATCGACGCGCACGCTGTGCGGAGCAGCCGCGCCGTCCTTGGCGCATACTGAAAGCTCCACCACGAAGTGCTGGCCGATGACGATTTTGTCGGGTAGGGTGCGCCAGGCGACTGCGTAGTGTTTCGCATCGATGATTTGCGGCTTGGCACCCTTGCCTGCGCCCAGGTCCGGTACACAAGCGCAGGCGAGCCCCGCGCCAGTCAACAGTACCAGCCCGGCAAAAACTCTCCAGTTCATGGCTTCATCGCATTGCCAAAAATCGCATCGCCATTTTTGTAGGCTACGCGCTCCGCCACTTCGAGCGGCAACTCCGTCATCCAGCCGCGCGACCAGTTGGCATGCTCAACCACGTAGTGCCAGCGTTCGGCGGTATAAGTATCGGTTCCAACCATGAAACGATCCGGAAATTCCATAAACGCAGCACGCCAATCAGAATCAAGCTTGCCGCCGGGGGCATGATCGTTTCTGAATGCGAGATCGCACCACAGGTTTTTGTATTTGCGCAGCATCTCGCGCACCTTATCGGGCCGCTCAAAACCCGAATGCGCCCACAACACGCGCGCATCCGGATCCTGCTTGAAAATGCGCTCCACCGCATCGGCATCGGAGTGCGCGTGCAGAAACAGTTTGTACTGCTTAGCCCATTGCACAACCTGCCGCGCCACGGGCGCGTCAACATCCGCGCCGAAGACATGAAATTCGCCGATGGCGGCATAGCGGTATTTTTTCAGGCGCTCGCGCAAGTACGTGGCGACGGTTTCATCTTTGAACCAGGCGCTGATGTCGGCACGCGTGCGGTAGGTGCGCAGCGACGGCAAAATCAGGTCGGGTGCTTCCGCGTACAACTTTTGATTGCCGTCGTCGTTGGTGCTCGACACCAGCGCGCGCTTCACCCCCGCCTTACGCAACAGCGCGATGGCCTCTTTCGGCGGCATGCGCTCCCACGCCTCCTGGCTGTAATGGATATGCGCGTCGAAAATCGGCAATGGCGCCGCCGCCCATGCCACAGGCCCGGCAAGCAGGCCCACGCAAAGTAGCAGTCGTAGGAATTTTGGCATGGTGAAAGTTTATCAGGTTGCGGCTGCAGTAATCCATGCCGCCATTGAACCAAAAATCATAACTAATTGTTTTTATTGACTTTTTTGTCACCGTCAAAATCTCACTGACTGCATGCGGTTTGATACACTCGGACGGTAGTCTCCCTCGCAGCAACCCGCAGTACCTGTCGGACTTGTTCGACCCAACCCTGATTCTTCATTCTTAAGTTCACTCCCAAGAAAAGGACTCGCCATGATTTACGAAGTCAGAACCTATACCGTCAAACCGCGCTCAATGCCCGAAGTCGAAAAACGCTTCGGTGAAAAGTATGAGCAGCGCAAAAAATACTCTGAGCTCGCCGCGTTCTGGAAAGTTGAAGTCGGCCCCCTCAACACCTTCATGCACGTGTGGGGTTACAAGGATATGGCCGAACGCGCCACCATCCGCGCCGCAGCGATAAAGGATGGCGCATGGCCGCCACCCATCGCCGAATTCCTAGTGAGCCAGAAATCCGAAATCATGAATCAGACTTCGTTTTCGCCCGAATTGAAGCCCAGCAACAACGGCCCATGGTTCGAGTGGCGCGAGTACACCCATAACCCCGGCCAGTTGCCGATCATGATGAAAAACTGGGAAGTCGCTCTGGAAGCGCGTCTGAAATTCGGCCTCATCACCGCGCTGTGGTACAGCGAACTGGGCGGCTTGAACAAGTGGATCCACGTGTGGCCGTACAAATCGCTCGACCAACGCAACGAAGTCCGCGATCAGGCCCACAAGACCGGCGCCTGGCCGCCCTCCGCGCGCGCCAAGACCGATGGCCGCCCGATTGAATCGCTTTCGATGCAGGAAAACAAATTCATGACGGCAGCGAGCTTTTCGCCGATCAAATAACGCGTTATTGCGCCACTAAAAACGAGAGGCGTTGCCTCTCGTTTTTTTATTCCAATTTGATGCCCGCTGCCTTCACCACCTTCGCCCACATCGCCAGTTCCGTGCGCACCATCCCGGCAAAAAGCTCTGGCGAGCTGGCGACAACCTCCACGCCTTCATTGGCGAACACCTTGCGCACGTCGGGTGACTGCAACGCGCGTACGACTTCGCCGTGAATTTTTGCCAACACCGCCGGCGGTGTTTTCGCCGGTGCGAACAAGCCGTTCCACGGCCCGTGGTCATAACCCGTCACACCGGATTCGGCGAAGGTCGGCACTTCGGGCGCGGCAGGCGAACGCGCAGCCGTCGTCACCGCGATGGCGCGCAACTTGCCGCTGCGTACATGCGGCAGCACACCCACGGTGGTGCCGATGTTGAGTTGCACCTGCCCGCCAATGGTGGCGGTCACCGCTGGCCCGCCGCCGGTGTATGGGATATGCACAAGATCAATGCCGGTCATGGCCTTGAGCAGCTCCATCGACATATGCGTGCCGCTCGCCAGCCCCGCTGAGGCGAAATTAATGGTGCCGGGCCTGGCCTTGGCCATCGCCAACACATCCTGCAGGTTCGTCCCGGCGAAGCTCGGATGCGCCGCCAGCAAGTTGGAAAATCGCGTCAATTGCGAGACCGGCGCGAGATCGCGCTCCGTGTCGTACGGCATACGTTTGTGCATGCTCGGGTTCACCGTGATGCCCGACGCCACCACCATCAGCGTGTGGCCATCGGGTGCTGCGCGCACCACCAGTTCGGTGCCGATGATGGTTCCCGCGCCGGGCCGGTTGTCCACCACCACCGGCTGCTTCCACGCATCCGACAGGGAACGGGCGATAAGCCGCGCGGTAAGGTCGGTCGATGCCCCCGGCGATTGCGGCACAATGACACGGATCGGACGCGAGGGGTAGCCAGCCACATTTACGGCAAGCTGTTGTGCAAGGGCGCCACCGCTAATGACCAATGCCGTCCCAGCAAAAATCCATCCGGCCACCTGCCCTCTATCGCCCTTCATGCTGTCTCCTTCACCCATTGCAGGGTTATTCAATCTTGATCCCGCCCACTTGCACGACCTTGGCCCACTTCGCCGACTCCGATTTGATCAACGCGGTGAACTCCGCAGGCGTGTTACCCACGGCCTCACCTGCTTCGCTAGCAAAGATTTTTTTCACCTCGGCCGACTGCAGCATGCGCACCACTTCGGCGTTGATCTTGGCGACGATCGCGGGCGGCGTTTTGGCGGGCGCGAGCAACCCGTTCCACGGCTCGTGGTCGTAGCCCGGCACAGTTTCAGCTATCGCGGGAATTTCCGGCGCCGAAGGTGAACGTTTAGCCGAAGTCACCGCCAGCGGGCGCAGCTTGCCGCTGCGCACATGCTGCAGCAAGCCTACCGCGGTGCTGACGATCAACTGCGTCTGCCCGCCGATGGCCGCGACCATGGCCGGGCCGCCGCCTTTGAACGGCACTTGCACGATGTCGATGCCGGTCATTTGCCGAAGCAACTCAGCCGACATATGCGTGCCGGTGCCAGTGCCCGCCGAGGCGTAATTCAAAGTGCCGGGTTTCGCCTTGGCCAGCGCGATCATGTCGGCGAGCGTTTTTGCCGGTAGCGACGGATGCGCGCAAATCATGTTGGGAAAGCGCGACAACTGCGTGATCGGCGAAAAGTCGCGTATCGGATCGTACGGCAGTTTTTTGTACAGCGCCGGGTTGATGGTGAACGATGACGCCACCACCAGCATGGTGTAGCCATCAGCGGCAGCACGCGAGACGATTTCGGTGCCGCTGGTGGAACCCGCACCCGGCCGGTTATCGACCACCGCGCTTTGCTTGAACGCATCGTTCAGCTGCTTCGCCACCAGCCGCGCGGTGAGATCGGTCGAGCCGCCCGGCGATTGCGGTACGACAATACGGATCGGCCGCGCCGGATAATTGGCAGCGGTGTCGGTTTGCGCATGGACATGTGCGCTCACGAGCAGGCACGACGCGACCACTGCGGGAACCAGGGTTACGTGTTGAACAAGTCGCATGGGCATCCTCGATATTAATGTAAGTATTTGTATTTATTGACTAATTTAAAAACCTGATTGATACAAAACCTGAATGACGCCATCCGGAATCGCAGGCACTGCGTCCGCAAACACGCACGCCAATGAGCAGCGTACTGCAACAGACACGCCGCGGGAGAGACGCTTGCGCTTCCGGTTTTCCCATTGCTATTTGATCGCCAGCGGATTCACCGGCGACCCGACCGCGCCGGTGATCGGCAGCGCGGGCGCCACAAACAAAAACTCATAACGTTTATCCGCCGCGCAGTCCTTTGCCAATTCGGTGAGATTAAAAATCTCGCCGACGGTAAGGCCCATCACCGGGATGCACACCCAGTGCCACGGCTGTGTGGTATCCGGCGTTTCGTTGGGCCGGACTTCGGCGCCCCAGGTGTCGGTGGCGACACCTGCGACTTCTTTTTTGTGCAGCCACGACACGGTTTCAAAGGCGAATCCTGGCGCGTCGCCGCCCGAATAGCCGTCCCAGCTTTTGCTGTCGAGGCAGCGCTGCACGTGCCCGGTATGCACCAGCAGAAAATCACCGCGCCCGACTTTCACACCCTGCTTTTGCTCGGTGTAGTCGAGTATCTCGTTGGTGATGGCAAAGCCATCGGGCAGATGTTTCTTGCCCATCGCACGCGCGACATCCAGCAACACGCCGCGCCCCACCATTTTTTCGGCGGTCTTTTCAATGCCCGCTTTCGCCGCACCCGCGCTGGATACATTGCGGCAGTCGTAGCCGTTCCACATGAAATTTTCGTAGAGGATGTGGCCGAGGCCGTCCCACTGTGTACCGCACTGCAGCGGCATGATGATAATGTCGTCGGTGCCGCGAATCTTGCGGTGATCGAGTATGCCCGAATACGCATCGGTACCGGTGCGTGTCATCAGGTGTATCGGATTGAAGCGCCCGAGCGCCGGGTAGTTGCTTTTCGCGCCCTGCGGGCCGTTGTTGTCGTACTTCAGCGCCAGCGACATCACCTTGCCTTTTTTCACCAGCTTCGCCGCCGCGACGATGTGATCGGCGGTGGTGAAATTCAGCGTGCCGATTTCGTCATCTTTTCCCCAGCGGCCCCAGTTTTTGTATTTCTTCGCGGCGGCGTGTACGTCCTTGCGTGTCAGCTTGCGGTTTTTTTTGTCGAGCGTGGTGAATCCCCTGGGTGTCTTGAGCGCTTTTAGTACCTTGGCAGCCATATTTCTGCTCCCTCGAAAAAAATAGTCGGAATGATTCAAGGCAGTCTATCGGCAGCCCGTGGCACGGTCAACGCGCATTCAACGTCGGCGGCTCGCTGCACAACCGCCCCGCATGGTTCATAATCCGCCCTCCGCGTACGCGGCCCACAAAAAGTCCCAACATGAGCGAAACCACCACCTACGACGCCGTGCCTTACGAGTCCTTTCCATTCGCGCAATCTCATCCCGCGCGCATGAGCGGCATGGCCAAACTGTTTGGTCTGCCGGCGACGAACCTGGCCACCGCGCGCGTGCTGGAGCTCGGCTGCTCGTTCGGCGGCAATCTACTGCCGATGGCGGTGCAGTGTCCCGGCGCACAGTTTACAGGCGTTGATTTGTCACAAGTGCAGATCGACTACGCCAACAAAATCAAGAGCGAACTTGGCGTCACCAACATCACCTTTCGCCAGGCGAACATTCTCGATCTGGCTAAGGAAACCGCGCAGTACGATTACATCATCACCCACGGCGTGTACAGCTGGATTCCACCGGAGGTACAAAGTGCGATGCTTGACCTCTACGGCAAACAGCTTGCGCCCAACGGCGTGGGTTACATCAGCTACAACGTGTACCCCGGCTGGAAAATGCGTGAAGTGGTGCGCGAAATGATGCTGTTTCACGTCGGCCATCTGAAAGATCACACCACCAAGCTCGCGCAGGCGCGTGCCATCCTGCAATACGCAGGCAAGTTACACGCCAACAACCAGGCAGCGTTCGGGCGGCTGATGGCGGAGGAAGCCAATCTCCTGATGCGCTGCTCGGACAGCTACATCTATCACGAGCATCTCGAAGCCAATAACCGACCCTGTTATTTTCATGAGTTCGTCGGTGCGACAGCAAAACATGGCCTGTCGTATCTGGGCGAATCGTCGCTGTCGGACATGCTGCCCGACCGCCATGGCGCAGATCTGGCCAACACTGCGCGGCAGATTTCCGATGGCAACATCATTGCCTGCGAGCAATATGTGGATTTGTTGACCAACCGCGCGTTTCGGCAAACGCTGTTGATTCGCGCCGACCGTGCGGCGTCGGTGCAGCGCGCGCTGTCACCGGCAAGCTTTCGTGATCTGCATGTCAGCGTGCAATTGAAGCCCGCCACAGTCGAGCCGCAGTTACAAACTACCAAGACACCGCAGCCAGTGGCGCACGCGGTATATTCAGACGTACACGGTCGCCAGATCAACGCCAACCAGCCGCACGCCAAAGTGATGATCGACACCCTGGTGGCGGCCAGCCCCTATAGCATTCCGTTCACACAGGCCGTGCAGGCCGTTGCCGCCTACGCGCAGTCTGCGGGGCTTCAACTGGACGCCGCGACGTACGTCTCATCTGAGCTGGCGGTGTTGCTGGGCCAGGGTGTCGCCACCCTGTTCGGCGAAGCCCAATCGCGGCCCGCGGCTGATGCCGCAAGAATCGCGCCTTACGCGCGATGGCACGCCGCACGTGGCAACGTTGTCACCAACGCGCTGCACGGGCTAGTACAACTCACGCCGGAGCAGGCGCAGGCTGTCAAATCGGGCACGCCCGCTTCCGCCGCACAACAGGCCGAGTTGATGACACTTGGCTTGATGGTCTGATTGGACTGGTTGGTCTGTTTGGCCCGACGCATCTACTACATTTTGGAAAGGCAATCATGGCAGCATCGCACAGCAGCCCCCCGCAAACCCTGGAAAGCGATCTGGAAGTCAGCCCCGGCGATTGGCCGGCGCAGGAGCTTTATCATCTGATGACCGCACTGGTGGTGCCGCGCCCGATCGGCTGGATTTCAACGATTTCCGCCAAAGGTGTGAGCAACGTTGCCCCTTATTCGTATTTCAACATGATGGGCAATGACCCGCCTTACGTGGCTTTTGCCTCCACCGGTGTGAAGGACAGCCTGCGCAATCTGCGCGAGGTGCCGCAGTTCGTCGCCAACATCGTCACCATGCACGTGCTGGAGGAAATGAATTTCACTGCAACGGATTTCCCGCCCGACGAAAGCGAGTTCGGCTGGGCGCAGCTGACCGCCGTGCCGTCGGCTAAAGTGAAGCCATTTCGCGTCAAGGAAGCGCGTGCGCACATCGAGTGCGAAGTGAAGCAAATCATCACCGATCACAATACCAACATCATCCTTGGGCGCATCGTGCATACGCATGTCTCCCCCGGCGTGTGGAAAAATGGCCGCATTGATCCGCGGCTGCTCGATCCGGTATGCCGTTTGTCCGGCTCGGGGTACGCGCAGTTGGGCGAGCTGATCAACGTGCAGCGGCAGTCGTGGACAGATATCAAAAACACCCAGGGCAAGTCGGCAATGGCGAAGGCGGTCAAGCGCTGACGTTCTAGGCCGGATTTTCGGGCAACAATAAGAAATACTTTAAGTATTTGTTTTATAACACTTTTTTGGATATTGTTATGTGTAATACCCAACGCATCACCCGCACAATGGCCGTTGCAGCGCTGGGTCTGCTGGCCGTCCTGGCGGCCGCTCCCGCTACCGTTAAAGCAGCCGAACCTTACCCCAACAAACCGGCACGGCTGATTCTGCCGTTCGGCGCCGGCGCCTCAACCGACATCATCGGCCGCATCTTCGCGCAGCGTTTCGGCGAGATGTGGGGTCACCAAGTCATCGTTGATAATCGCCCTGGTGCGGGTGGAATCATGGGCACCGAAATGGCGGCACGCGCCACGCCCGACGGCTACACGCTGTTCACCTACGGCATCAACCAGACCATCACGCCGCACCTGCACAAGAAGCTGTCGTACGACGTGCTGCGTGATTTTGTGCCGGTGTCGCTCTATGCCACCATGCCCAACATTTTGTGCGTGAACCTCAACCTGCCCGTCAACACGGTCAGCGAATTCATCAAGCACGCGAAGGCCCATCCGGGAAAACTGCGTTACGCCTCTTCGGGCATCGGGGCGACGCCGCACCTCACCATGGCGCTGTTCGCCACCGTGACCGGGCTCGATATGATTCACGTGCCGTACAAGGTGGCCTCGCAGGGCTACACCGATACCATCGCCGGCGAGATTCAAACATTCTTCTTCAACCTGCCCGGACCCCTGCCGTTCGTGAAGGCCGGCAGGCTGCGCGCCATTGCTGTGACATCCGGCAAGCGTGCCGAGCAAGTGCCCAATGTGCCCACCATCATCGAATCCGGCGTTCCCGATTTCGAAGTCACCGTGTGGCAGGGCTATGCCATGCCCAAGGGTGTGTCGCCCGCACAACTCAAAAGCGTGCATGCCGCGATGATGAAAGCGCTTGCCGTGCCCGACCTGAAAACACGCTTTTTCGATAACGGTGTGGCCGCCGCGCCGCAGACGCCCGAGGAGTTCGGTAACTTCATCCGCAAGGAGTATGCGCGCTGGGGCAAGGCCATCGCGGTGTCCAACGTCAAGGTCGAATAACCGCCCCAGCAGCGCCAACGACATTGCCGCACGGCGGTTTTGAAACAGGATTACGCGTTGTGGGACAAGCTGATTAAAACACAGAGGTTTAAGCGCGGCTAATTCGCCCCCAACAACGGCAACAGCCGCAGCGCATTATCGCGGTCTATCGCACGGTGCTCCACGGCGGTAAAGCGCTGATATTTTGCCAGTGCCTCGTTCACCTCCTTGCCGTCGCGAAACGGGTAATCGGTGCCGTACAGAAATTGCGATACCGGCGCGATGTGCAGCAGCGCGTCCAGCGCACCAGGGTGGTTGCCTTGTGCCATGTCGTAGTAGAACTTGGCCAACTCGTGGCGAAATCCACTAGGCACTTTTTCCTTCATGCCTTTGGTGAAGTTTTCCTCACGCTCAAAACGCGACACCAGAAACGGCGTGACGCCGCCGCTGTGCGAGAAAATCCATTTGATATCCGGGTAGCGCGCCACCGCTCCGTGAAACATCAGGCTCGCCATGGTGCGCGTGGTGTCCACCGCGTAACCTATGGTGCTGCCCACCACGCCACTGGGAATCTTGCCGCAGCATTGGGGCGACAGCGGGTGCGTGTAGACCACCGCCTTGCGGCGATTGAGTTCTTCGAGCACGGGCCAGAACATGGGATCGCCCAAGTAACGGCCACCGTAACTCGTCATCAGGCAAAAACCCTCCGCCTTCAAGGTATCCAGTGCATAGGCAATTTCAGCGAGGCTGCCTTCAGTGTCGGCAAAGGCAGAGAGGCAAAACTACCGAAGCGGCCCTTGTGCGTGCTGGCGAGCTTGGCCGCATGTTCGTTGGCTTCGCGCGCCATTTTGCGGCGCTGCGCGTCGTCGCCCACCGTCATCGCCGGCTGGATCAACGACAGCAGCGACGTTTGGATGCCGCTTTTATCCAAGTCATCAAGCGACATTTGCACCGACCACTTCGCGTGGCCCTGCCCCATTTGCTTGAGCGACGAAGAATAGCCGGGCGAGACAAAAGATGATGCACGTCGATACGCCGCCCCGGCACAGTGCCCCCGCCATCGGTGGACGCGCACCCCGGCAACCACGCACTCGTACCCAACGCCGCCATGCCCTCCAGAAATCCCCGCCGATTCAGTTCGCTCATGCCGCTGCCTCCTCTGTTTAATTATTATTTAAAAACACATACTTACGTCAATATCGCACTACGTCCCCCGCAATGCCGCCGCCGCCATTTCACGCAGCTTCGCCTTCTGAATCTTGTTGCCGTTAGCGCTGGGCGTAAAAGGAAATTCAGCAATGGGCAGCACATGCTGCGGCACTTTGTAATTCGCCACCCGCTGTTTGCAATGCGCGATCAGCTCGGCCTCGTCCACCGCTGCGCCGGCTTTCGGCAGCACGAACGCCACCGGCATCGTCCCGCGCGGGCCATCGATGCCGACCACCTGGCTGACTGCCACGGATGGATGTGCATCCAGCACGGCTTCGATTTCCAGCGGGTTCACCAGAAAGCCCGACAGCCGCAATACGTCGCCCATGCGTGTAAGAAAAATAAACTCGTTATCCGCCAGCGTGTAACCGAGATCGCCGGTCTTGAACCAGCCGTCTTCGGTAAACGCCGCCTGCGTCGCCTCGGCGTTACCGAAGTAGCCCATCAACATGCTCGGGCCCTTGAACTCGAGTTCGCCGTGTTCGCCGTGCGCAAGAATCTTTCCGGTGTCGTTGCTGCGGGTGCGCACGCGCGTTGCGGCATTGATCAGCTTGCCACCCCCCATTTCACGTTGCTCCGGCGGCAAATCCACCGGGCGTAGCGAGAGCACCGCCTGCAATTCACTGGAGCCGTAAATGCCCATCAGCTTCAAGCCACGTTCTTGCGCCGGCCGCGCCTGCCCCGCGCGCACGCCCATCACCGCACGCACCGTCGGGTAGGGAATCTGCTCTTTCGACGCCGCGAGCAACTGCGCCACGATATCGCCAGTGGCCGGCAGATGCGTCACATGGTATTGCCTGATCGCCCACGCCGCCGCGTGCACCTCAAATGTGGTCAGCATCACCAGCAGCTTGCCGCCCGCGATTGGACACAGCGCGTGACTCATGCCAAAGGTGCCGCACATGGGCACCGTCAGCAGCGTCACCGCGCCCTCGTCACCATAGCCAAAACCGCGTGCGGCCTCGGCGGCATGGCCTGCAATCGACGCCTGATGATGCAGCACGAACTTTGGCAGCTTGGTAGTGCCCGAGGTGGTGAATATCAGGCAGCCCAGATCGGGGCGCGCGTGATCGTGGGGATACGGCGCGCACGCCGCCAGATCGGCATACCTTGTAACCGGCTTGCCGAGAGCCGTATGATCGACAATGGGATCGCCCGGCTCGCTGTAAGCCACAATCGCTTTTAAGTCCTTCAGTGCTGGCACGCCTGCATCACGCAGAATGCCGTCGAAATCAATGCCGCGATAGCCCGGCCAGTAAATCAGCACCTTGGCGCCGGAGCGTCCGACAATATCGGCAATCTCGTTCGAACGAAAACGCGTGTTGACCGCCACCACAATGGCGCCCAGCCGCGCCGCCGCAAAAAAACACGCCGGCCAAGCGGGCACGTTGGGCAGCCACACCGCAACACGGTCGCCTTCACGCACCCCCAGATCATGCAAGCCTTGCGCCACCCGGCGGCTTTCTTCGTCCAGAGCGGCGGCGCTCACCGGCTGGTCGCGATCGACCAGCGCTATACCGCCCACCGCCACGCGGCGCGCCAGCAGTTCGGTCAGAGTTTGTGGATTGGCGTTATTGGTATTACTCATGTTGTCAGGGTTCCATTCTGATAGTCGCGAATAGTCTGTTCGATTTCGTCACGCGTGTTCATAACAAAGGGGCCGTATTGCACCACCGGCTCCCGGATCGGCTTACCCGCCAGCAGCAAAAAGCGCGCCGGGACGTCGTCGGCCGCCACCGTAATCCGGTTACCCGGCGACAGTACGCCGCCGCATTGCGGTTTCAAGACGCGCACTTCATCGCCGGCACCGACCCGCAACGCGCCTTCGTAAAGATAAATAAACGCGCTGTAGTCTTCGGGCAGGCCGTAATGAAACAGCGAACCGTTGGGCAACTCCACGTCGAGATACAGCGGATCCGTCGAGCGCCCGGTAATCACGCCTTCAGTCTCCACCCCGGCAACATTGATCGAGCCCGCGATGATTCTCGCGGTGACGCCGTCGGCCAGTGTCACCGTGGGAATTTCGTGCGGCTCGATATCGCGGTACCACGCCGGTTTCATCTTCTCGTTTGCGGGCAGGTTCACCCACAACTGAAAACCCCGCATGCGGCCTGCGGTCTGTTGCGGCATTTCGGAGTGGATAATGCCGCGCCCCGCCGTCATCCACTGCGCGCCGCCGCTTTTGAGATCGCCCTTGTTGCCCATGTGATCTTCGTGCAGCAAATGGCCATCGAGCATGTACGTCACGGTTTCAAAACCGCGATGCGGATGCGCGGGAAAGCCGGCGATGTAGTCATCCGGATTGTCGGTCGAAAACTCGTCGAGTATCAAAAACGGATCGACATAAAGGCCTCTCTGGCTGCCCAGGCTGCGCCGCAGCTTGACGCCTGCGCCATCCGAGGTGGGCACGGAAGGAATCACCTGCTGCAAGGTGCGTACGCTCATAAAATTACTCCGCCTTGATGCCCGCCGCGCGCGCGATGGTAGTGAAGCTCGCAATTTCACCCGCGATGATTGTGTCGAACTCCGCTGGACCAGTCGGTTTGGGCTCAAGGCCTATCGGCAGCCAGCGTTGTTTCACGTCGGCATCGGAAAGTATGCGGCGTATCTCGCTGTTCAATTTGCTGACAATGGCCTTGGGCACCTGCGCCGAAGTCAACATGCCGAACCACAAGTCGGCGGTGAAGCCGGGCAACCCCGCCTCGGACAAAGTGGGCATGTCGGGAATCAGCGCGTCACGCTGCGCGGACGACACGCCCAGGCCAATGACGCGGCCTTCCTTCACCATATTGAGCGCGCTGGCGATGGGCGACATGAACAATTGCACACGCCCGCTGATGGTTTCGGTCAATGCCTCCGGTATCCCCTTGAACGGCACATGCACCAGGTTGATTCCGGCGGCTGCCTTGAACTGCTCGGCAGCGAAATGCGAGCCGCTGCCCACGCCCGCCGAGGAAAAATTCAATTGACCCGGTTTGGCTTTCGCCACGGTCAGCAGGTCTTTCAATGTTTTCACACCCAGCGCGGGTGCGGCGACCAACACATATTTTGACACGGCGGTTTGCGTGATACCCGACAGATCCTTGCGCGTGTCGTACGGCAGCTTCGCGTAAATGGCCGCCGCCACCGCATGGGCCGTGGACACCGACAGCAGCGTGTGGCCGTCTGGATTGGCAGTCGCCACCAGATTCGCGCCCACCGTGCCGCCTGCGCCAGGCCGGTTATCGACGATCACCTGCTGCTTCCAGGATTCAGTCAGCTTTTGTGCGACGTAGCGCGCGGTGATATCCGGTCCGCCGCCGGGCGTAAAGCCGATGATGATGCGGATGGGCTTGCGTGGATAGTCGGATTCCACGGGTTGCGCGGCCGCGCTCGCATTGATACTCGCGCTCACGCTTGCAAACGCTACTATTGTTATGCCCGAAAGAATCCTGAATTTGTCGCGGCTCATTGGCGCTCGATTCTCTGTGATGTCGTGAATATTATCATTCGTGCAGCGGCCTCAGCGCACTTGGCTGGCCGCGTACCACGGACAGGCGCGGCTATAATCGATGGGCCATGCCAGCCGCGATTGCACTCCTGTTAACCCTTTCCACCGCGCTGTTCATCGCTTCCAAGGGCAATCGCATTCTGGTCACACTCACCGCCGTGGATGCGGGGGCGGGCCCACTGCAAATCGGCATCCTGTTCGCGCTGCACGGGCTGTTTCCCTTTCTGCTGGCGATTGTCGCAGGACGCCTGGCCGACCGTATCGACAACCAGCGGTTGATCTACAGCGGCATCGCCGTATTTGCATGCAGCCTCGCGCTACCGTACATATGGCCCGGTCTGGGCACGCTGTTTGTTTCTGCGGCTGTCGGCGGCCTCGGCAATATGCTGTTCGTGCTCGCATTGCAGAATCTCATCGGCGTGTTGTCCACAGCCGCCACGCGCAGGCGAAATTACAGCTGGTATGCGCTGGGCGAATCGGCCGGGCATGGCCTGGGCCCGATAGGCATCGGCCTGTGCATCGACAACTTCAGCACCTCGACAGCGTTTTTGATCGCTGCCTTGTTCAGCGCGATTTGGCTGCCGGTGGCGTATTGCTTTCGGCAACATTTTCCCGCAGTCAAACCGCAGGAACTCAAAGCAGAAAATACGACTCGCAGCAGCCTCGATCTGCTCAAGCTGCCCGCGATGCGCATGGCACTTATTACCAATGGCGTGTTCATGATCGGCTTTGATTTGTTCAACCTGTACATTCCCGTGTACGGTCGCGGTCTGGGTCTTAGCGCCACCGCTATCGGGCTCATCGTGGGTGCCTACGCACTCGCGGCGGTCATAACGCGCGGTTTTCTACCCGTGGCCAGCGCGCGCTGGAGCACGCGGCACATTCTCACGCTGGCGCTCGCAGCACCCGCTTGCGCGTTCGTGTTGATACCGTTCATCGGCAGCGTGTGGCTGTTGGCGCCACTGGCGTTCGTAATCGGCCTCGGCGTCGGCTGCGGCATGCCGCTATCGATGGAACTCGCCTTCAACGCTTCGCCAGAAGGCCGCACGGCCGAATCCGTTGCCATGCGGCTTACCGTCAGCTTTGGCGCACATGTTTTCATACCGCCGCTGTTTGGCGCGCTCGGGGCGGCCATCGGATTGGCGCCCGTGTTCTGGGTGTGTGCCATGGCGTTGGGTGGCGGTGCGGCCATGCATGCGCGGCACAAGACCGAATAAGAGCGAAATCAGCAAGGTCGTCCACGTCAGTGGCAATACCGTAAGTATTTGTTTTAATTGATCTTTTTTAAACGTCCACTAATCCCAGTGCATGCAGCATCTTGCGGCTGAACACGCGCCCATTACCCCAAAAGGTCATCCGCGCATTACCGGTAATGAGTTTAGCCGACCAGCAATTGGCGGCCTGTTCCTCCTGCCATACCGGGTATTCGAGCGCCTTGCCCAGCGCATCGATCAGGAACGCGATGTGTTCTGCACTGATGTCCGGCGCGCCGGCAAACACGCCTGGCCATTCCCTTTCACCACATCATCCATTGCGTAAAGCGCCAACTCAAATACCCGTAAATTGAGCTTGCGCGGATCAGCGCCGGCATGCATCAGCAACTGCCCCAGCGCCACATGATTGGTCGTGCCAATGGCCGTCGCCAGCGCAACTTTCATCGCGGCAGGATCAGCCGCCAGCGTGGACAGCAATGTCTTCGCATCCCGCAACGGCGAAGCCGCCGGCACGATAAACGCCAGATATTCCGAGTAAAGATTCGCCACGGGTGTTAACTCCGTATGATCGTAATCGCTAATGCCCTGAACACGGTTGCTCAACAGCGGCGTCGCGCTGATCGACAACACATGCGGATCGCCCACCCTCGCCCGCAATGCATCCCAAGCCTTGCCGCCACCCTTACCAGAGATGTTGGTGATATTCATCGGCATATCCACGAGACCGGCGCTTTGCATGATGTGCATCAGCGTGCGGGCAAGTCGGTCCTGGCCGCCGCCGGGTGGGGTGCCTACGATGAATTCAATTGCTTGGGTGAGGCGCCAGCCATCTCCGCCTATAGCTATGTTTGTATCAGGTCGATTCGGCATTTTTTTCCTTTTTTTCAGATTTGAAGGCCTATCAGCGCTAATTGCAGGAACACCGCAAATAGTGTGTGTTAATGCTGCCAGTCATTAAATTTCAATAAATTCAAATAAATACACAAACCAAATCGATTAATGCGCCGACACTTTACAGGCATCCTCGCAGGATGCTCTACCACGCCACATCCCCCATAAATCAACAAACGAATGTAAATGCTTCACAAAATTAAGCGGAACTATTTACCACTCTCCTGTTCGCCAAATCTGTAACTTACGCGAAACGATTTAGCAATAATTGAAACAATCAAGATACTGCGTCGCCAAGTTTGCTTTCTTCGAGTTCCCAAATTACGACATTTCCAAGAGGGTGTCGCCATGAATCTCACGGATCATTTTACGCTTGAAGAGCTGGTGTTTTCCCAGACCGCCGTGCGTGACAACATTGATAATAAGCCGAACAACGGACAGTTCCAAAATCTCAAGAATCTGTGCGTCAACATCCTTGAGCCAGTTCGCGTGAGTATAAACAGGCCCATCGCTGTCACCTCCGGCTTTCGCAGTGAGCGGCTAAATAAAGCGGTCGGCGGATCGCCCGATAGTCAGCACATGAAAGGACAGGCTGCGGACATCGTGTGCTTTGGGATGTCCGCAAAATCGCTGTTCAAACGGATCCTCGAGTTGGGCATTCCATACGACCAGATCATTTACGAAGGCGCGCAGACGAACGCGTGGGTTCACATATCGTTCGACGCCGTGCAATCCCGACGCAGCATACTGCTGGCGACGTTTCCACCTGCGGGCGGCGTTCAATACGCCAAATTGACCAAGACAGAAGCAATGAATCTATAAACGGCTGTTCACTCGGTCGACAAATCGCAAAATGGAAAACCCTCAAGTTCAAATCAGCATCTCAGGAGATGGATATGAATAGCCTTCCTAGAATAGCCGCAATCTGCATCGCCCTGACATTGCCGGGCTGCGCCAATCTCGGCGGCGGGATTGCAACCGCCGCGTGGCCTTGGCCAGAGAACAGTGTGAAATTGTGCGGCCCCTGCAACGCGAAGCAGGCGTTGATTGCCTTTAATGATGCAAGCAAATTTTGCCGCGACGTGCAGAACTATTATGAATCAGGCGGTCGACGGCAAGGTTCAAACCAAGTCTACATAGGCGCATTAGGCTCCATCGCAGGGAGCGTTCTGGCCCCGATATCAAAAGGAACGGCGGCTACCGCCTGGTCCGGTTTATCTGGCGCGACCAATGCATTACAGTTGTCGATTGACGAAGCATTTTCTGCCAACGTTGCGGTCAAGCGGCGTGTTGCCGTCTCGGACGCGGCAAAAACTGCAGCGAACGCATACAACACTGAAACAGACTACGACAAGAAATTTGCATCAGCGGTAAACATGGCTCGCAATTGTGCAATGGGGGCGGCCGACGCGGATAAAATTATTCTAAAAGCAATAACAGATTAGCGACCGGCAATTGAATCAAAAGAATGTCTTATAAGAGATTGGCATCCAAGTCGTTCCCCGTCCGAAGTCGAGGAGCAAACATGAATCTGCCAAAAATCACGAACCGGTCTCACCTGCTTTTGATGGCGCTGTGCGCATCGGGATATGCAGGTAGTGGTTACTGTGCAAGTTCCGATACTGTGAGCATCGTTGAATTGCAGAAGTGCCGGGATGCTGGCGATAACGATGCCAGTCTCAAGTGCTATCAATTGTTGACAAAGGCATCCGAGAAAGCGACAACGGTGCTGGCGGACAGGTCCAAATCCGCATCCATCGAAGGCTGGGACACCCAATACACCCGGGGAAAAATCCTCGACAACATGGAATTTAGTTATTTCACCGCAGGCACCGGCGCACGCATAGGTGCCGACCAGACCACGGCTAACATGCTCTACGAAGCGCAGATATTCAAGAATATCTCGTGGTACGAGTGGAAACTCGGACAATCGAAGATTTGGCTCGATATACCCGTCAAAATTACCGTGCGGCAACTCACGGAAAACTCTAAACCCGTGCGCACCCCCAGCTATGTCCCGGGCGTGCGGCTTTATATGTCCTCAGACGCTATCTTGAACGAGAAAAATTACCTCACCTACTACAGCTTGGGCTTTCATCACTATTCCAACGGACAGGAAGGCACGCCAGAGACACGCGAGGGGCTGGCAAATACGCGCAGCGGCAGTTTCAACTCTAACTACGTTGAAGCGGCAGGCCATATCTTCCAGAAGGACGCCGACTGGGTGGAAACGGGCCGATTGGCGTTTCGCCAACACCTTTATGGCACTTGGGAGTCGTTTCAGTTGGAGCGATATCCCAAACGCCACGTATCTCTCGAACTCAGAACACCAGAATTCTTCCGCGACCGCCCTACGCAATTCCGGCTGACCGAAACCGTGAGCTGGGGTAACCGATACGCCGTCAAAAACGACGTGATCCCCGCGCTAAACGCCGAAGCCCGCATTCGAGACAGATTTCACACGACTTTTGAAGTGCTATCGCGCGTTAGCCCCAGGAGCAGCCTTGCATGGTATGTTCGCTACGACCTCGGGCGCGACTACTACAATATCAATTTCCAGAATCGCATGAATCGTTTTCAAATTGGCGTCGCGGCGCGGTAATGCGCGTAAGGCAGCGTCAGGGTCGTGAGTGGCTCCGCGCACTGCCATCTGCCCACAACACCAACACATCCCAAACCGTCCGATTACAAGGCGTAGCCACGCCCACCTTCTGCCCCAACCGCACGACGCCCCCTGCGAGCGACTCCACCTCAAGCCGGTTGCCGTTTTTCAAATCGTGATGCAACGATGAATCCATCGTCGCCGGCACGCTGTCGGCGAATTTCAATCGGTCATCCGCGTAATCTTCCGGCAACGCCACGCCCAACGCCCTCCCCACGGCGACGGCTTCTTTCATCAAGTCATGCAGGAAGGCGCGCGTTTGCGGGTTTTCGCAGATGGGACCTATCGTTGTGCGCATACTCGCGGTGGCGCCGGAAAGTCCCACCAGAAACGTGTATTTCTCCCACAGCGTGCGGCGGATGTCGATTGATAGTTCGGCCTGGATGCCGGCTTTGAGCAATGCGGCGAGCAGATTTTCCGAGCGCTCGGATTTTTTGCCATCGTATTCGCCGAACACCAACCGCTGCAACGTACCGACCTGATTGATCACGCCGGGGCGCGAGATATGCGTGCCCACGTAAGCCACGCCGCCCATCAGCGCTTGTTCGCCGAAGATGCTACCGAGGATGTCGTCTTTCACCACGCCGTTTTGCAGCGACAACACGGCTGTGTGTGGCCCGGCGATGGGCTTCAAGATTTTTGCCACGGCTTCGGTATCCCATAGCTTGACGGCGAACAGGATCAGGTCTGGCGTGCCTGCTGATGTGGGGTCGTCGATGACTTTGACGGGCTTTACCAGTGTATTACCCAGCGTGGCGTTTTCGATCAGCAGGCCGTGCTCACGCATGGCTGCAAGATGCGCGCCACGCGCAACGAAGGTAACATCGCAACCCACACTGGCCAGACGCCCGCCGTAGAGGCCGCCGACGCCGCCGGAACCCATCACGAGTATTTTCATTTTTCCTTTAAAAACAATTGGTTACGACGATTCAGCGCGCTATCACTTTGCCCCGGGCTTTTGATGGTTATGCCGCATTTCCGCCAGCATGTTGCAAAACAGCGCGCCTTGTTCGAGCGCGTCTTCCACCGCAACATGCGTATGCGGCAACGGGTCGTACCAGTGGCGCGGCAGAAACTCCTTGGTGGTGCGCTGCCAGTTGGTGTTGGTGAGCGACATCGCAAGCGTACGCAGGTCAATGCCCGAATGCCGGAACGGGCTGGCGCCGGTGAACTTGAACAAATACCACTGCACAAACATGAAATCGAAGGTCACCGGAAACCCGACAAACACCGGCAAGCCCGGCAGCTTTTTCAGCCACGTCAGCAGCGCGCGCATCGCCTGCTCAGGCGGCTGTGTGTCCTTGCGATGCGCGACCCAAGCCTCCCTTTGCGTCTCCCACCACGCCATGGTAACGGGATGTCCGGTGGCGCCGGGGAGCATTTCAAGATTGACGGAGAACGTACCAATCAGCGTTTTGTCTGCAAGGTAAGCCGCGCAGCCCACACTCAGCATTGAATGCGGTCCGGGGATGGGGCCATCGGTCTCTACATCGGTGCTGACGTAGATTTCGGGCAGATCGGGATGTTCGGCCATGTAGGACTCGCAAAAACTTATAGCGCCTTAAGCGAATCAATCACCTTGCGCTCGATCACGATGCCCTCGACACGCCGCCGTTCACGCTCCTTGTTGGCGCGCTCCGACGGTATGCGGATTTCCGACACGCCCGCGCGTTTGGGCAGCGCCTTCATCTCGCGCACGTACTCCGACATGCGCTGCTTGAAATCGTCACCCGGCAGCATGATTTCGGGGTTCACCGCCCAGAACAAAAAGCCGTAGTCGCGCACCATGCCTTTCGACAGGAACGACCCTGCCAGCAGGCCCAGCGCTTGTATCGCGAAACTCAGGCCGTAGCCCTTGTAGACGTGCTCCTTACCGCCGAAAGGTGTAACGCCGCCTTTCAGCACGGCCGTGGCATCTTGCGTAGGGTTGCCGTGTTCATCGACGCCGACACCTTCGGGCAGTGGCTCGCCCAGGTGCGCGTGCAGCATGATGTCGCCCCACATCAGCGAGGCAGTACCGATGTCGAACGTGATCGGCCCTTCCTCCGACGGAAAACCAAAACAGATCGGGTTTGTGCCCAGCGCGGGCTTGGTTGCCCCGGGCGGCACCACGTGCGGCTGCGCGCTTGCGGTGTGCATGGCGACGTAGCCTTCCTTTACGATTTGTTCGACAAAATACGCGTTGCGCCCACTGTAGTAGCTGTTGTAGACACCTACACAGGCTATACCGTGCGCCTTGGCTTTTTCCAGCGCTTTTTGCGCGGCGTGATAACACGCCACATAGCCGACGTTGTTGCCGGCATCCATGAGTGCGGACACCGGCGTTTCTTTAATCACGGTGATCGGCTTGCGGCCGAGCTTGAGTTTTTTGTCGGTCGCCATCGCCAAAATGCGCGGCAGGCCCGCAAACTTGTAGCCGCACAGCATGTTGTCGATCAGCTGATCGACCACGATACGCGCGTCGTCAGCGCTGTAGCCGATGCGCTTGACCGCCGTCTCGCCGATGTCACGCGCTTCCGCTACTGTTAGGCGCACGGTGTCGGATTCGTCGAGGTCAAGCAGGTTATTGGTTGAAGTAGCAGATTTCATGTGATGTCTCTGAAAACCTTTCTGAAGTTGCCGCAGTGGCGAGCGCAGTGGCGAATTAGCCCTTCGTCACCGCGGCCCCTGCACCTTCACCCGCAATCTTGCCAAACACACAGCCCGACACCAGCCCCGTGCCCGCAGGGTAGTTGAAATAAAAAATCCCACCGACCATCTCGCCTGCGGCGTACAAACCGGGGATCGGCTGATAACCCAGATCGAGTACCTGGCCGGTTTCGTGATTGATGCGCAAGCCACCGAAGGTGAAGGTGATGCCGCAAGTCACGCCATAAGCCTCGAATGGCGGCGTGTCGAGCACATGGGCCCAATTGGTCTTGGGCGGCTCAATGCCGACGGTGCCACGGCCATCACGGATGGCGTGGTTATAGGGCACCTGGGTTTGCACTGAGACGTTGTATTCACGCACGGTCTTGAGAAACTGCTGCGCGTCGACACCTTCCATATTCTGCGCAAGTTCTTCCAGCGTGTTGCCACTGAATTTGGTGACCTCGCGCCCGCTGTATTCTTTTTTCAGCAGCGCTTTCGATTTGGCGTCGAACACCTGATAAGCATATTGCCCGGTTTGCTTCAACACCTCGGCGCCGTATTTGGCGTAGGTGTAGTTGTAAAAATCAGCGCCCTCGTCGACGAAGCGCTTGCCCTCGGCGTTGATCATCAGAGAATACGGATAGCTATGGCGATACGGATCGTGCGATTTCTCGACGATGCCGAATTCCGGTGCGTGGCGCTCCCACGACACCGCGTGACGTCCCGACCAATTGCCGTACGGACAAGCGCCGATGTCCAGCGCCATTTTCAAACCTTCACCGAGGTTGTGACGCGTGCCGCGCACTTTGGCGAGCTCCCAGCCCGGACCGAGATAGCGCGTGCGCCACTCGGGGTTCGACTCGAAACCGCCACAGGCGAGAACCACCGCTTTCGCGCCGTACTCCACCGGCACGCCTTTTTGTTTGGCGCGCACGCCTTTGACGTTGACCCCGTCGTAGATCAGCGAAATCGCGCGTGTTTCGTAAAAAATCGCAATGCCTTTTTTCGCCGCCATTTTGGTGAGATCGTCCACCAATCCTGCGCCCCCGCCGTTCAAATGCAGCGGAAAGCGCCCGAAAAATTTGCGCTTGCCGTTCACAATGGCCGACTGATTGGCGTAGTTTGGCGTGAACGAACCGCCTTGCTTGCGCAGCCACACCATGGTGGGGAAACTCTTGGTGATCAGCGCTTCGCTCAAGTAGGGATCGGTGCGAAATGCGGTGACACGATATAAATCATCGTAAAACTCATCGACCGAATTGGAATCCCAGTCCGTGTTCTTGGCTTCATCCTCGGGTATATCGGTGAGTTGTTGGAGTTCCGCAACCTTACTGTACGCAAACCGCATCACCCCGCCCGCGAAACGGCTGTTGCCGCCGGATTCATCGATATTCGCTGCTTCCAGTAAGGCCACTGACGCGCCCATGTCACTCGCCGCCAGCGCTGCGCACAGCGCTGCATTGCCCTTACCTACCACTACAACATCATACGATTGCATTGCTTCCCCTTAAATTCTCTCTCATTTCAAACAGTCATCTTCGCGCATGGAAACAATGGGGCGTTATCCCATTGCGCCTCGTACATTGTTCGACGTTACAGCTTTCCGGCGCTAGATTTTGACCTCCGCCGCCAGCACTTCCGCTACATGCAACACCTGCGTCGAGGTATCACCGCGCCGCCGCAAGCGGCCTTCGATATTGAGCATGCAACCCAAGTCGCCCAACACCACCGCGTCCGCGCCGCTGGCTTTGATGTTGTCGCATTTGCGGTCGGCGATGTGCGTGGAGATATCGCCATACTTCACCGCAAAGGTGCCGCCGAAGCCACAACAGGTTTCACACTCGTCCATTTCCTTCAACGTGAGACCTTTTACTGTTGCCAGCAGCGCGCGCGGTTGCGCTTTCACCCCCAGCTCGCGCAGGCCTGAACAGGAGTCATGGTAAGTAATTGTTTTTATTGACTTTTTAACTGGCGGAGAAAACTTCATCACGTCCACCAAGAATTCCGTCAGTTCGTAAGTGCGCGCGCATAACGCATCCACGCGCGCGCGCTCCGGCTGATCGTGAAACAAATCGGGGTAGTGCGTGCGAATCATGCCTGCGCACGACCCTGAAGGCGCCACCACGTAATCAAAATCCTCGAACTCGGCGAACACCTTGCGCGCCAATGCCAGGGCGGATGCGCGATCACCCGAGTTGTAACCCGGCTGCCCGCAACAAGTCTGCGTATCCGGAACGATCACTTCGCAGCCCGCTGCCTCCAGCAACTCAAGGGCTGCGAAGCCGATGCGGGGACGCATCAGGTCGACGAGGCAGGTGACGAACAGGCCGACTCGCATCAGCGATACAGCCCCTTCTTCACCAACCACTCCTGAATCAAATCCGCCACCTGATCACTATTGCGATCCATCATGATCATATGCGAATTACCCTTGATCCCGGCTTGCGGAAGATTGATCGCCTCAAAACTTCCGCCTGCCGCCTTGATCTGTTCGCCAAACTTCATCTGATTGGCGCGGATTGTCGGCCAGCGCGAGTCTTCCTCGATGTAATCGCCATACACAGCGAGTATCGGCGTGTTCTTCAGGTTGGCCACAAGCTTGGCGTCGCCAGGCCCAGCAGGCTCCACCAGCACCAGCGCCTTTACCTTGTCCGGGCGCGCCTGCGCGACGCGTTGTCCAAAGGGGCCGGACTGCGAATGCACCAGCACCACGCACGGGCACACCTTATCGACCAGCTCGGTATATGCGCGGATGATGGCGTCGTCGGTGGTCACCCAGCGCGGCACGCCCTGTTTGGTGAAATTGTTATAGCCCTCGGCGGGGAACTGGCTGCCAGGCTTCAACCGCATCTTCGCCGGATCGCTGTCATACGACCCCGGACCCGCGCCAATGCGAAAGCGGTTAAACGGATCGGCCTTGGTCAAAAACACGGGCTCGCCCTTGAACACATCCGGGTACATCGCCCAGCCGCTGCGACCACGCTCGACGGCATCGGAGTTGTAAACCGGCCAGCCCTTCTTGATGAAATAATTCATCCAGCCCTCACGGCCATCCGGCGTGGTCTCGTAAGTCACGCCGGTCAGTCC
>SYEN01000233.1 GCA_005800795.1 Burkholderiales bacterium
CACCCCGCCACCCGCCGTGATCATGTGCGGAATACCATGGCGGCAGCTCAAAAAGGGATGCAGCAAATTGAGATTCACCGTGCGATGCCATACATCCAAATCCAGTTCGTGCACCGGCACGTCTTCCTGCAGCGAACCGCCGGCGCAGTTGAACAAAATGTCCAGCTGGCCGAAACGCGCGACGGTTGCCTCCATCGCGCGCCGCATGCTGTCGTCGTTGGTGACATCAGTTTCGACGAACAGCGCCTCGCCACCCGCTTCGCGAATTTCGCGTTCGGCAGCAGCACCGCTCTCGCGATTCAATTCAATCAGCACCACTTTCGCGCCCTCGGCCACGAAAGCCTTCGCGGTGGCGCGTGCTATGCCTGCGCCCGCGCCAGTAAGAAACGCCACCTTGTCTTTGAGTTTTGCCATCATGCCTTCCCTTTGGGGTTATCGCTCGTCCTGAATATTGTCATCATGCATCACCTTGCCAGGCGCTAAGCGATCAGGTCATGGGGACCACCCGGCAGATGGGGCTACACCCAGCGCACGGTTTCGGCGATACGCTGACGCGGCACACAGCACCGGCGCAAGTGCCAACAGGGCCGCGCTGAAATTCATGAGTGAGCGGAAAAATATTTCCTCAGTAAAAACAGATACTTACATAAACACGCACAAAGCCTATTCGATCTTCAGCTTGCTCTCGCGTACCACTCTTACCCACTCGTCGTATTCCTTTCTTGCGCGCTTGGCGAGCGCCGCCGACGGACCGCCGGTCGCCACCATGCCCTGCGTCTCAAACAGGTTCTTGACACTGGCATCCTGCAGCGCCTTGTTCGCCTCCGTGTTCAAGCGCGTCACGATAGCCTGTGGCGTGCCCTTGGGGAAGAACATGCCGTAGTAGGTGCCTGTCTCGTAGCCGGGTACGGCCTCCGCGACGGTTGGGAGTTCGGGCAAGCTCGGCCAACGCTGGATTGAAGTCACCGCCAGGGCGCGCAAGCGTCCGACAGTGAAAAACGGCCGCGAACCCAACAGGCCCGCCACCATCACCTGCGTTTGCCCCGCCATCAGTTCGGGCATCGCAATACCCGTGCTTTTGTACGGCACATGGATCATCTTGATACCCGCCATGGACAGAAACAACTCGGTCGACAAATGCGTATTACCGCCGATCCCGCTGGACGCGAATACGAGGGTATTCGGTTTCGCGCGTGCCAGCGCGACCAGTTCTTTTGTGCTTTTCACCGGCAGCGCCGGATGCACCACCAGCACGTTGGCCGCATAACCCAATTCGATCACGGGGATAAAGGCATCGAACGAATCAAACGGCAGCTTGTGCGTGACCGAGGTCGCGGAAAAACTGCCGGAAATACTCATCACGGTGTAGCCATCGGGTGGCGCTTTCGCTGTCAGCTCCATGCCAATCGCGCCGCCTGCGCCGCCACGATTGTCGATGACAAACTGTTGCCCAAGCAACTCGGACAACTTTGCCGATACCGGACGCGCGGTGAGATCAGAACCGCCGCCGGGCGCGAACGGCACAATGACTCTTACCGATTTGACCGGCCACGCCTGCGCCAGTGCGCCAGGAGCCGGCAGCACGGCAGCGCACACCAGTGCATACCCAACCAACCGGATACGACATTTCATGCAATTTTCCATTTGACCCTCCACCAAGAAGCACACAGTGTAGCAGCGACCGGCGATGGGCGAATCGACCGTACCATTTGTCGTAAACTCAACGCCAGCCGCACCAACTGCGGCCCCTTTCACCATGCCAGACACCACCCTGGGTTACTACAGCACCGCCGATTTGCGCGAAGCCGCGCGCCGCCGCCTGCCCAAGGGCCTGTTTGAGTTCATGGATCGCGGCAACGACGACGAAGTGGCGATGCGCGATAACGTCGCCATCATGCAAAGTATCAAACTCAATCCGCGCGTGCTCAACGACGTTGCCACGCGCAGCCAGCACATCACGCTTTTTGGCAAACCTCAGGCGATGCCGGTTATCGTGGCACCCACCGGTTCCGCGGGCCTCGCGTGGCACGAGGGCGAAATCGCCATCGCACGCGCCGCGCGGGCGCACGGGGTGCCGTTCACACTGGCACTCGGCTCGATGACCAAACTCGAGAAAGTTGCCGAAGCAGCTAGCGGCCCCGGCAGTTCGCTGTGGTTTCAGTTTTACATGTGGCCCGAGCGTGCGCAGTCGCACCGCGTGATCGCGCGCGCAAAGGCAGCCGGTTTCGAGGCGCTGGTGTTCACCGTGGATACGCCGGTGGCGCCGGGCCGCGAATACAATTTGAAGAACGGCATGACCATACCGTTCAAGTTCACCGCACAAAATACGATCGATGTATTGATGCATCCGCGCTGGTTGGCGGGGGTGTGGCTGCGCTATATGCTGACCACCGGCACACCGCGTTACCAGAATTTCCCCGAAGAAACCCAGACTAAAATCACCGCACTACCGATGGGCCGCTCGTCAAATTTCTGCGCCAACATCACTTGGGACAACGTGCGCGAGCTGCGAAAACTGTGGCCGGGCAAGCTGATCGTCAAGGGCATACAGCATCCGCAGGACGCGGTGCTGGCAGCCGATTGCGGCGTGGACGCGGTGGTGATTTCCAATCACGGCGGACGTGTACTGGATGCAGCGCCCGTGCCGATTCTCACACTGCCGCGCGTGGTGGACGCCGTGGGCCAACGCATCACGGTAATCGTCGACAGCGGCTTTCGGCGCGGTGCGGACGTACTGAAGGCGCTGGCACTGGGCGCCAACGCGGTGATGCTGGGCCGTGCGCCGCTGCACGGCGTGGCCGCAGCTGGCGAAGCCGGTGCGCTGCGCGCCTTGCAGATTTATCACGACGAGATCGACCGCGTGCTGGGGCTGCTGGGCTGCACCTCACCTGCTCAGCTGACGCGGGATCACGTGGACCTGAGCCGCGTGCTCTTCCCCGCGAACAATCCTGGAGACTGACACCATGCGCATGCGGCAATTTGGCACCACGCCACTCAAGGTTTCGACCGTGGGCCTCGGCTGCAACAACTTTGGTCTGCGCATGGGCGTTGATGCCGCCCAACCGGTGATCCACCGGGCGCTGGATCTAGGCATCACGTTTTTCGACACGGCGGATGTCTACGGCCGCCGCGGCGGTTCAGAAACCGCACTCGGAAAATATCTTGGCGCGCGGCGCAAGGACATTGTGATCGCCTCCAAATTCGGCAGCCCGATGGACGACGCGGGCGCGATGCAGGGTGCGTCGCGCCGTTACATGATGTCAGCAGTCGAAGCGAGTCTGAAGCGGCTGAACACCGACTGGATCGATATTTATCAGCTGCACCGGTTCGATGTGACCACACCGCGGGAAGAAACGCTGCGTGCGTTCGATGATCTGATCCGCCAGGGAAAAATCCGCTACGCGGGCATTTCGTCAGTGGCCGCGTGGCGGCTCGCCGATTTGCAATGGACCGCGAGGCAACTCGGCAGCAAACCACTGACCACCTGCGAAGTGGAATACAGTCTGCTGGTACGCGATCCGGAACGCGAGCTGATTCCGGCCATGCAGAAGCACGGCGCCGTGCTGTTGCCGTATTACCCGCTCGCCAGCGGCTTTCTCACCGGCAAATATCAGCGCAATACGCCCACCCCGGGCGGTGCGCGCATCACCAGAGACGCGCGCTATCAGGAAATGTTCATGACCGATGCCAACTGGACGCGCCTGGAAAATCTCACGGCGTTTTGCCAGCAACGCGGGCACACGCTGCTGGAACTCGCATTCAGTTGGCTCGCCGCGCAACCCATCGTCGCGTGCGTCATCGCGGGCGCGACACGACCCGAACAACTTGAAGCCAACGTAAAAGCGGCGGATTGGGCGTTGACGGCGCCAGACTTAAAAGAAATCGATCGCCTGACGCAGAGGGCGTGACTGGCGTCGAGTCACTGTAGACAGCATGTACGTAACTATTTTTTTTAATTGATTTTTTTAATCTCGCGCGGGTAACGGCAACTGGGTGTCCTCCAGCTCCGCCAGCCGCCCCTGCTCTCTCAGCACACGTTCCAGCGTCGCCATGGTACGCAGGCTGCGCGGCATGCCCCAGTACTGCGTGGATTGCACGGCAACTTCCTGCACCTCGCGCGGGCTTGCGCCGAGGGCCAGCGCGGCTCGCACGTGGTTTTGCCCCTGCTCCATTTCGTCGAGCGCAGTGCACACGCCCACCACGCACAGGATGCGCGTTTTGTCGTCCAGAATGCCGCGCACGTACATGCCGGCGTAGATGAAATCCAGCCAGTACTTGAGAAAATTCTGATCGGTTCGGTTCATGCGCGCAATGGCTTCGGGATGATGCGTGGGCTGCAAACGCAGGCCCGCGCTGATGCCGTCCCAGCCGTATTTTTTGAGCATCTCTTCGACACGCGGCAAACGATCCCTGGTCTCCGGCCACGTGGCCCGTTCAGCGTCGAGCGAGCGTTCTGCGTTGCGGCCCTTGATCGGCGGCTGAGTCTGCGTGATTTCATCCATGCGCCCAAGCGCTGTAATCACCTGATGAAACAGGCGGCCGGCGCGGTTGATTTTCGGTATGCCGACATACACGGTGGTTTGCAGCAAAATTTCCAGCACCTCGCGCGGTGTCACGCCCGCATTCAATGCCGCGCGCATCGCGCTTTCGAGATATTCCATTTCGGCCATCGCCGCGCACTGCGCAATAATCACCAGCAGTCGCGTGCGTTCGGTCAGCACGCCTCGCTGCGACAGGCCGCCATAGGTGTACTCGAGATTCAATCGTGTGAACTGCGGATCCATTTCGTCACGCCACGACATCACCTCGGCAAAATCGTTGGGATGCATGCGCAGCGCGTTGTCGATGTTCCTCGCGCCGTACTTCGCTTTGAGTTGGCGGATTTGCTCGTCATCGTTGGCCATTTGGGACACCTTGAGTGAATTGCCGGTTGGAGAAATTTGCGGGTGAATTTTACCCGTTCGTGGCCGGAGCGCCGCGGCTTGTCAGTGACTCAATGACGCGGTAGCCTGTTTCCTCTATCGGAGACTACTCATGCTAAAAACAGCTGTCTACACCGTGGCCACATTGCTGATTCAAGGTGCGACGGCCTACGCGCAGCCCACATCAGGCGCCGGCTATCCCAACCGGCCCATTCGCCTGATCGTTCCGCTAGCGCCTGGCGGCGGCACCGACACGGTGGGCCGCCTGGTGGCCGCAAGACTCAGCGAGGGTTTGGGCCAGCAGATCGTGGTCGATAACCGTGGCGGCGGCGGCGGCGTTGTCGGTACTGATATGGTGGCGAAAGCCACGGCGGACGGCTATACGCTGCTGATGGGATCGATCACCACCAATGCGGTGAATCCGGTGCTCTACAAGAAGCTGCCCTACGATCACATCCGCGACTTCGCGGCGATCTCGATGATCGGCACCGTGCCCAATGTGCTGGTGGTTCACGCCAGCATGCCGGTGAAAAGCGTGAAGGAGTTTCTCGCCCATGCCCGGGCAAATCCGGGCAAGATCAGTTACGGCTCGTCGGGTATCGGCAGTGCCACGCATTTGTCAATGGCGTTGATCAGCAGTATGACCGGCATTTCGATGCTGCATGTGCCGTACAAGGGTGCTGGTGCAGCGGTCGCCGATGTGCTGGGCGGGCAGTTGCAGGCGCTGTGTTCCAGCCTGGCAGGGCTGTTGCCGCACATCAAATCCGGTCGCGTACGCGCGCTGGGCGTGACAACCACGAAGCGCAATCCGCAATTGCCCGACATAGCGACGCTTGCGGAATCCGGGCTACCTGGCTACGAAGTGACCATTTGGTACGGTCTGTTCGCGCCCGGAAAAACACCCGCAACCATCATCGCCCGGCTGAATACCGAAACGGCCAAGGCATTGAACAGTGCTGACCTAAAAGAGCGACTGACGCTGCAAGGTTTGGATGTCGGCTCGTCCACGGCCGATGAGCTAACAGCTTTCGTCAAGGCGGAGACGGTGAAATGGGCGAAGGTGGTAAAGGAATCCGGCGCGCAAGCGGAATAGGCATACAGAGGATAATTACCTTAACTAATTGATTTAAAACAATATTTTAGTTACCCTGCTTTCAGTCGGCCGTCAAGCCGATTGCCTTGATCAGTCTGGCATCGCGTCCGGCATCGCGCTGCGCGGTGTCTGCCAATAATTCTGCCGACCCCGCGAGCACTTCAGCATCCATGATTCATGAAGCGCTGCCGAAAATCCGGTGGCTATATCACGCGGTTCACTTCACTGGTGGCTTATCAGGTCGGCTTGCGCTTCAGCAAAAACGCCTGTACTGCATCCTGCACCATCTCGCCGCGCTGGTTGAATACCTGCAACTGGCGTTTCATGATGCCGCGGTCAGCGCGCGACGATTCACGCTTTTCCAAAACTTTCAGTTTGGCATGAATGGTGTCGCCCGCTTTCACCGGCGCGGTGAATTTCAGATTCTCAAAACCGAGAAATGCAATCAGCGTGTCGTCGTACAAATGGAGCTGAAAAATCAGCCCCGCCGCGATGGCATAGACCAGCGGCCCGTGCGCGATACGCGTGCCGAACTGCGTGGTTTTGCAGTACTCCTCGTTAATGTGCAGCGGATTGTAATCGCCGGACAACCCGGCGAAGGTGACGATGTCCGCCTCGGTAACGGTGCGCGCGGGGCTTTCAAACTCGGCGCCGATGTTCCATTCTTCCCAGTACATTCCACGCATGATGGTCTTTCACTCCAAAATTGTAAGTATTTGTTTTAATTGATTATTTTACAACATCTGCGGTGCGTAGTTGGGCAATGCGCTCCACCGGCAAATGCAGCAAATCACGCAGCACGGCATCGGTATGCTCACCCAGCAGCGGCGCGGGTTGCGAAATCGTTTTGCCAGCACCATCAAACTTGATCGGATTGCCGGGCAGGCGTACGCGCCCGACCTGCGGGTGATCATATTCGACAATCATTTCGCGCTCGGCCACCGGCGGCTCAGCGAACGCACCCGCGAGATCGTTCACCGGTGCGGCCGGCACGTCGGCCGCGTACAGCTTCGACAGCCATTCGGCAGCGGTGCGGGTTTTTAAAATGCCTTCCAGTATCGGGACCAAATCCGCGCGGTGCTTCAGGCGCTTGGGGTTGGTGGCAAAACGCGGATCATCGGCAAGTTCCGGGCGATCCAGCACGACGCAGAGCTTTTTCCAGAACACTTCCTGCCGTGTGGCTATCACCAGATAACCGTCGCGCGCGGCAAATGCCTGCCAAGGCACGGTGAATTCGTGCGCCGTGCCTTGCGGCTTGGGCACTTCGCCGGTACTTAAAAAATGCGTAGCCATGTAACTTAACAGATTCAGCATGCCATCGAACATCGAGGTTTCGACGCGGCAACCCTTGCCGGTTTTTTCGCGCTGATACAACCCAGCCAATATCGCCTCGCACGAGAAGATACCGCCACTTAAATCCGCCAGCGGTATGCCCACGCGCGCCGGCGGGCGCCCCGGCTCACCGGTAATCGACAAGTGGCCGCTGATCGACTGGATCACCAGATCAAGCGCAGGAAAATTCCGGTAAACGCCCTCGCTGCCAAAGCCCGTCACCGAGCACTGAATGATGCGCGGGTTGATCGCCGACAACGTGGCGTAGTCCGCCTTCAAACGCGGCAACACGCCGGCACGAAAGTTGTCGATCACCACATCGGATACTTTCACCAGATCATGAAAAATCGCGCGGCCTTCGTCCAACTTGAGATTGATGACGATGCTTTTCTTATTGCGATTGAATGTAAGAAACAGCGCCGACACCCCGTTGTACGGCGCCACCGAGGGAATGCGCCCGAGGTCACCCTCAGGCGTTTCTATCTTGATCACCTCGGCGCCCAAATCGGTGAGCACCTGCGAGCCATAGGTGCCAGCGATGATTTGGCCGAGCTCGAGGATGCGAACGCCTTGCAGCGGATGCGGCATGGGCAGCCCTCTACAATCCCAAACCGCGTGCAATGATATTGCGCTGTATCTCCGAGGTGCCGGCGCCAATGGTAGCCAGTCGCGAGTCACGAAAAAATCGCTGCATCGGGTACTCCATGCAGTAGCCATAGCCGCCGAGGATTTGCAGGCCCATATCAGACACCGCTTTATAGGTCTCGCCGGTGTGCAGTTTGACCACGGCGGCGTCCTGGCGCGTCGCCTTGCCCTGATCCATCAGCCAGGCAAATCGGTACACCATGGTGCGCGAAATATCGAGCATCATTTTCATATTCGCGAGCTGGTGCGAAACCGCCTGAAACTTGCCGATGGTCTGGCCGAATTGCTTGCGGGTCTTGGCGTAGTTCAGGGCGTATTCAAAAGCTGCCGTCGCCGCCCCCGTGCGCGCAGCCGACAGGCACAGGCGCTCGTACCAGATATAAGCATCCACTGCGCGCCAGCCCTGCCCCACCTTGCCCAGCACCGCAGTTTTCGGCACTTGCACGTCGTTGTAGAACACCTGCGTGGTGCCGATGGCACGCTGACCGAGTGTTTTGATTTTCCTGATTTCGATACCGGGCGTCCGGGTATCCACCAGAAAATTGGTGATGCCTTCGTGCTTTTTCTCGCCACTCGACGTGCGCGCGATCAGTAGGCACAGATCGCTGCAATCCATGCCTGAGGTGAACACCTTCTGCCCGTTGATCACGTACCCGCCTTCGCGTTCAGCGGCGCGCGTGGTCAACGCCGCCGCGTCCGAACCCGAATGCGGTTCGGTGATGCCGAAGCACACGGCGATCTCACCCCTGGCCACGCGTGGCAGAATCGAGGCTTTCTGCTCCGGTGTGCCATCGCGCATCACCGCGTAGCCGCCGTAGGTGAGCGTGCGAAACACCCACATGGCGAGTTCCTCAAAGGCATAACCGCACTCTTCGAGCAGAATCGCCAGGTCAATGGCGCTGCCGTTGCCGCCACCGCTGCCCGTGTTACTCGCTGCGCTGCCGCCATATTCCGGCGGCACAATCAGACCGAACCAGCCACCTTGCGCCAGCGCATCGTACGCCTCGCGCGGCGGGCGGGCACCTTCGTCGCATTTTGCTGCATATTCTGGTGGACAGGCCTTGCCCAGCAGGGCGCGCAAATGCTCGCGAATTTGATTCTGTTCCGGAGTAAACGAATAATCCATTACTGTTTGCCGTCCGCTGTTTGCTGTGCTGTCTGCAATCCGGCTTCTGCTGCCCGATCAGTTCAACTTCGCCAGTTCCAGCACCCGCCTGGCACGTGAATACATGGCGTAATCAATCAGCTTGCCTTCGACGGAAATCGCGGCCACGGCGGTTTTCTCCGCGGCTTCAAATTCGCTGACTACGCGCGTATACCAGACCACTTCCGCTTCGGGCACGGCATAGGCCTTGCGTATGGGTGCGATTTGCTTCGGGTGTATCGGCGTGCGGCCCATGAAACCCAGCCTCGCCGACGCGATGGAGTCCTGCATCAATCCGGCTTCATCGTTGATGTCGGAAAACACGCCATCCAGCGGATAGGCGCCCGCCGCGCGCGTGTCGCACAACACTTTAGAGCGTGCATACAGCAGTTCCGTGCCCTCAATCGACCACGCACAGCCAAGATCGGTTTGCAGATCACCGTCGCGCGCGCTACCGATGCACGTGCCTGTAACGCGCGATGAGGCCTTGATCAATGCGTGGCAGTTGTAAACGCCCAGCGCGCTTTCGATCATCAGGCAGATTTCCACGCTACCGGGTTTCATGCCTGGTTTGCCGGGCGTCCCTTGCGCAGCTTCAAACCGGTCGAGTAGCGCGGCACAAGCCTGAATTTCCCCAATCGTTTCGCCCTTGGGCAGAAATATCATGTCGAGTCCCGGCCGAACCACAGCCGCAAGATCGGATTCCAGCATGCCCGTAGCCGGGCTGTTGGTGCGCACAAAAACACCCGGCGTGGCTTTGCCGGAAGCGCGGCTGGCGGCTACAGCATCGATCTGTGCGGCAACAAGCTTGCGCGCTTCCGGCTTGGCGGCAATCGCCACGGAATCTTCCAGATCAAGAATCACCGCATCGGCGCCGCTTTCCAGCGCCTTGGCCATCACGCGGGCGTTGGAGCCGGGCGCGAAAAGCGCTGTTCTTATGAGTTTCATGATAATCTTAACTAATTGATTTTATTCACTATTTTGCATAGCTCTCCACACGCATCGGTGGATTGCCGATCTCGCCAAGTCGGCCGTCTTCGGCCATGATCTCGATGAAATTTTCCAATGCGTGCCACGCTGGCGGCATGCCGAAATTGCTGCTGGTCATGAAAATGATTTCCATTACTTCGCGCGGACTCGCGCCCTGGCGCATCGCGCCACGCATATGTCCGCGCGCGTTGGTACTCTCGCCCACTGCCAGACAATCCCCCACCATGCACAGCAGGCGGGTTTTGTTATCGACAACCCCCCGCGTGTACATGTCGGCGTAGCAAAACCGCACCCACAACCCGGCGAATTTGCTGTCCATCCGGTCGATCCAGTCGAGGCGGTGGATGTGATGGCGCGGCCGCAGGGTCC
>SYEN01000234.1 GCA_005800795.1 Burkholderiales bacterium
CGATCAGCAACACGGCCTTGATGCCGGTATCTCGCAGTCCTTGGCTTTCACCAGATCGCCGGTCATGCGGGTGAATTCCAGCAAACCGGGCATTTTCATTTGTGTCAGCGGGCCGATAATTTCGTGCACGTCGCCGCCGGAGCAGAAATTACCCCCCGCGCCGGTAACGACCACGGTCTTCACGTCATCGACGTAATTCAGCGCACGAAAGGTGTCGCGCAGCTCAGCATACGATTCAAACGTAAGCGGGTTTTTGCGCTCCGGGCGATTGAGTGTGACGGTGGCAACTTTGCCCTGCACTTCCCACTTGAAGTGTTGGGGTTTGAAATCGGCAGCTTTAGGCATTTCAAAAAATCCTTTAAAAACAATTACTTAAATAAACATATCGTCTAACACAGATTTCCCGGCCTAAAGCCGATAGCCGATGAACCATCGGCCTGTATCTGCGCTACTCCGCGTCATAGTTTTTGAGGCTGGGTTAATCCTGCATCGTCAACCCGCCACTCACGGAGAGCACCTGCCCGGTGAGGTACGACGCGCGCCCGCTGGCGAAGAAGATGATCGCATCGGCCACCTCCGCCGGCTTGGCAAAACGGCGGAACGGGATCGCGCGGATCAGCGCCTCGCGCTGCTTCTCCGGTGTGGACATGAGCAGCGGCGTGTCGGTTGGCCCTGGGCACACGCAGTTGATGTTGAGTTTGTAGCGCGCTGTTTCACGTGCCAGCGATTTGGTGAAGGCGATAATGCCTCCCTTGGTGCCGGCGTACACCGCTTCGCCGCCGCTGCCCGCGCGCCCGGCATCGCTGGCGACGTTCACCACCTTGCCCTCGCCGCGCGAGATCAGTTTCGGCAAAAAGGCATGCACCACGCGCAACGTGCCGGTGTAGTTCAGATCGATCAGCTTGTCCCACAAATCGGGCGTGGTGTTGACGAAGTGCTCGACCTTGCTCCACCCGGCGACGTTGACCACGGCGTCGATGTGATCGGCCTCGGCGTACGCCCTGTCACGGAATTTATTGACTGAATCGGGGTTGGTCACGTCGAGCGGCACGAACACCGCTTTGTTTGCCGCCGCCGCTTTTTCACCTGCAGCCACGTTAATGTCGCCGAAAATGACTTTTGCACCCAGTGCGGTAAAGCCTTCGACCGCAGCCAAGCCGATACCCGATGCGCCGCCGGTCAAGGCGATGGTTTTTCCCTGAAAGTTCATGATGTTGAGTTGAAGTGAGCTGGTGGAGGAAGCAGAATTTTACTCCCGCTGCCGCTGGTACCCTAGCGCCACTACCAGCATGTGATAAGGTTTGCGCACGGTGAATCATGACGACAATACAAAATCAATTCCTTGAGTGGCCCTTCTTCGATGACGCCCATCGCGATTACGCGGCGCGTTTCGAAGCCTGGGTGGCGGCGCATCACGACCCGCTGGCGTGCGCAGGCCAAACAGAAACCGAAGCCGTCAGGGCGCAAGCCCGCCTGTTGGGCGCGGGCGGCTGGTTGCAGGCGCTGCTGCCCGCGAGTCTCGGTGGCTCACGTGAGAAAGTCGATGTGCGCACGCTGTGTCTGACTCGCGATATCCTCGCGCGCGTATCCGGTCTTGCCGACTGCACGTTCGCGATGCAGGGACTGGGCGCAGTGCCGATCGTGCTGTTCGGCACCCCGGCGCAGCAGCGGCAATATTTGCCGCGCATGGCGGATGGCACTTGCATCACCGGCTTTTGCCTGTCGGAGACCGAAGCCGGCTCTGATGTCTCCGCGTTGCAAACCGGTGCGAAGCGCGAGGGCGACCGCTACGTGCTGAACGGGCGTAAAACGTGGATATCGAACGCAGGCGTCGGGCACACCTTCGTGGTCTTCGCCCGCACCGGTGAAGCACCGGGTGCGAGGGGGTTGTCTGCCTTCGTGGTGGACGCCGATACCCCCGGATTTTCCGTGCCGCAATCCATCGAAGTCGTCGCGCCACACGTCATCGGCACCGTGGCGTTTGACGATTGCCGCGTGCCCGCGAGTTGCATGCTCGGCCAACCCGGTGAAGGCTTCAAGGTGGCGATGGCGACCCTTGACGTCATGCGCTCGACCGTTGGTGCGGCGGCGCTCGGCTTCGCGCGGCGTGCGCTGGCCGAAGCCACCGCTCACGTGCGCACGCGCAAGGTGTTTGGCCAGGCGCTGGCCCAGTTTCAGGCCACGCAAATGCGCATCGCCGACATGGCGCTCGACGTGGAAACTGCCGCGCTGCTGGTCTATCGCGCAGCGTGGACTAAAGATACCTTGCGTGACCGCGTCACCCTTGAAGCCTCGATGGCCAAGTTGCATGCCACCGAAGCCGCGCAACGCGTCATCGATTCGGCGGTACAGTTACTCGGTGGGCTGGGTGTCACCGCCGGCAGCACGGTGGAGCGGCTCTACCGCGAAATACGTCCGCTGCGGATTTATGAAGGCACCAGCGAGATCCAAAAACTGATTATTGGGGGGCAGGTGCTGGGAAAGTAACCCGGCGTTTGTGACCGGTGCGGACACTCAGGATTTATCGCCCACGCGCTTTAACCCTGCTTCTATGGCAGCTACCAGTGTCTTGAGCACCTTGATCCGCGCAAAGTACTTGTTGTTGGCCTCGACCAGTGTCCAGGGCGCCGCGGTGGTCGAGGTGCGATCCACCATGTCGGCGACGGCCGCTTCGTAGTCGTTCCACTTCTTGCGGTTGCGCCAGTCTTCGTCGATGATCTTGAAGCGTTTAAAGCTCACCTGCTCACGCTCCTTGAATCGTTTATGCTGTTCTTCCTTGCTTATGGCAAGCCAGAATTTCACCAGCACCACGTTGTGCGCCATCAATTGCTGCTCGAATTCGTTGATTTCGCCATAGGCGCGCATCCAGTCCACTTCGCTGCAGAATTTTTCCACACGCTCGACCAGCACCCGGCCGTACCAGGTACGGTCAAAAATGGTGAAAGTGCCGTGGCGCGGCACATGCCGCCAGAAGCGCCACAGATACGGCTGCGCGCGTTCTTCCTGGGTGGGCGCAGCGATGGAAACGTTTTTGTAGAAGCGGGCGTCGAGCGCCCCGGTCACACGACGGATCGCTCCGCCCTTGCCGGCGGCGTCGTTGCCCTCGAAGGCGGCGACAACCGACAGTGACTTGAAGCGCTTGTCGCGCGTGAGCAGATTCAGCCGCCCCTGCCATTTGTCGAGTTCGCGCACATACGTTTTGCGCGTCATCTCGTGGTCGAGTTTAAGGGTGTGCAGCACGTTCAGATCGGTCGCCGACGTGGATAAAGCGCGCACGCGCAGTGCAGCCTTGGCGGGCGTGGCCGATTTGGCGGGTTTGGCATCCAGCCGGGCGCGCAACGCGTCAAGCAAATGACGCCCGGCGGCAAGTGCACGATACTCGGGATCCGCGCCCGGCACCACGATCCATGGCGCTTCGCCGGTGGAGGTATCGCGCAAAAACGGCTCGCACACTTTGACGAACCGGTCGTATTGCTTGAAGTATTTCCATTCCAGATCCGTCACACGCCACGCGGTTTTGGGGTCTTTTTCCAGCGAGCGCAGGCGTTTTTTCTGCTGGTCTTTGGACAGATGAAACCACAATTTCACCAGCAGCACGCCTTCGTCGGCGAGCATTTTTTCCAGCCGCTGGATCTCACCGACATACTGCGCGAGCCCCTGTTTCGAGATATCGCCCTACACACGCAGCACCAGCGGCACGCTATGCCACGCGCCGAAGAAAATGCCGATCGACCCCTTGGGTGGCAGCGCGCGCCAGTACCGCCACATCAGCGGTCGCGCGCGCTCTTCGTCGTTAAGATCAGCAAATGCGTGCGTGTGGATGTGGCGCGGATCCATCCACTCATTGAGCAGGTTGACCGTTTCGCCCTTGCCCGCGCCTTCGACCCCGGCGAGAAGAATAACTACTGGAAAGCCGCCGTTCTCCTTCAGATCGTACTGCGCATTGAGCAGCGCCTCCCGCAGCTTGTGCTCCTCGCGCGCGTAGGTTTCCTTGTCTACGCGATGGTCGAGATTGGCGGAGTCGAACATGGTCATCCTTTCAGGCGTCTTGAAGTAAAGGGTGCAACGGGGGCGTCAGAGGTGTCAGACGGCTCTGCGGTTTGACCAGCAACATCTGCGCATCGCCAATCACACGCTCAAGGAAGCCGGCCTCGCAATAGCACAGATAAAATTCCCACATACGGATGAACGCTTCAGGGTAGCCGAGTGCGCGCACGCGATCCAGCTTTGCGCTGAAATTGTCAAACCAGCGGCGCAGTGTGGTGGCGTAATGCGGGCCGATGTCTTCCAGATGCGTGAGCCGCAGGTCGGTCGCGCGTGCCAGCGACGCGCTGATGGCGGTAACAGACGGAATGCAACTGCCGGGTAAAATATAGCGCTGGATAAAATCAACGCTGTTCTTCGCCGCCTCGTAGCGTTGATCGGCGATGGTGATTGCCTGCAGCAGCATCGCGCCGTCGGGCTTCAGCAAGCGGCTGCACTGGCCGAAGTAAGTGTCGTAGTACTGATACCCCACCGCCTCGATCATTTCTATCGATACCAGTTTGTCGTATTGACCCGTCAAGTCACGGTAATCCGTCAGCAGCAGTTCAATCTGCGATGACAGCCCGGCACTTTTAATGCGTTCGTGCGCCAGCGCATGCTGCGAGGGCGAGATCGTGGTGGTGGTGACATGGCAGCCGAAATGCCTCGCGGCATGCATTGCGAAGCCGCCCCAGCCGGTGCCGATTTCGATCACGCGGTCACCGGGTTGGAGAGCGAGCTTGCGACAAATGCGGTCTAGCTTCGCCGTGGAGGCCTCTTCCAGCGTCATGCCCGCGTGTTCAAACACCGCAGCCGAATACATCATCGTCGGGTCGAGAAACAACTGAAAGAAATCGTTGCCCAGATCATAATGCGCCCGGATGTTGCGGCTGCTGCCGCTACGCGTATTGCGCGCCGTCCAGTGCAGTATTTTTTGCAGCGGCGCGGCAAAGCGTGCAAGGCCCGTCTCCATGCCGTCGAGCACGGCGCGGTTTTGCAGCAGGATGCGCATGGCCGCCGTAAGATCATCGACGCGCCAGTAGCCCTGCATATAAGCCTCGCCCGCGCCGATGGAGCCGCCGAACGCGATCTCGCTGTAAAAACGCGCATCGAGCACTTCTACCGTGGCACTTAAAGGGTTGCCATCCGTCGGCCGGCCGTAGACCTCTTCACGCGCGCCATCGCGCAACGTGAGTACGCCGTGCTGCAGCCCCGCCAGCCGCTGGCGCACGGCGTTTGCCGCAACGCCGTCCAGAAAATGCGGTTTGGGCGCGACGGGGCTGATGAGTGTGGGAACTTCTTTGGCAGCAGGACGCATCTAAGTATTTGTTTTTATTGATTATTTTTATATCTTGGGCGCGGTTGATTTCAGCTTTGCCGGGTGCGTGTGCACCGGCACACGCTTTAGCCACAATCTTAGCGCCTGCCAGTGTATTGCCGCGACCACCTGCGCGGTCATCATGGGAAAGCGCAGCAACACGCCCGCAAGCCGTGCGCCAGTGATAGGGGTGCGCCCAAGACGCAGCGTTGCATCGAAGATTTTCTGCGGGCGTTCATCCGCTGGTGACGTTGCGTGTTGCGCCAGCGCCATGTGCACATTCAGTGTCTCACCCGGCTGCGAAAAGCCCCACGTGTAATCCAGATTCATCGGCATGAACGGAGACACGTGAAACACTTTCGCGCTCTGGTAACGATGGTAACGCTGGTAACGGGGATGGCGCTGAGGGCGCGCTGAGTGCGCTTCACCATCGGGCCGGTTCAGCACATAACAATGCCGTTCGCCCCACGGCGTGTTGTTGACTTCAGCCACCACGCACTCGACGGTTTTGTCCGCCGCATCGAAACAGTAATAAAAACTCACCGGGTTAAAGCAGTGGCCGAAATAACGCAAATGCGTGAGCAGCCGTATCGGGCCCGCCGGGCGTGTGCCGGTTTCCTGCTGCACCAGATCACGCACGGCCTCGTCGAGCCGAACGGCGGGGTCGCCCAGATGATCGGCGCGGTCAAATCGCGCCAGCGCCCACTGCTGCGTTGACCACAGCCATCGCCCGCGAAACACCACGTCGAGTTCCGCTAGATCGAGATACACCATGAACAGCGGATAGCGAAAGGCATGCGCGTGCGGTGCAAAGCGCCGGTGCCTAAGCCACCCGCGATAGAGGGCGCTGTGCATGGGTGGCCTGCTCAAAATGTTTTAGCGCCGCAAGCGCGCTGACCACGCCGTCCTCATGAAATCCAAAACGCCAGTAAGCACCGCAAAAGTAGCTGCGGTTGATGCCGTTGATTTCGTGCTGGCGCTTTTGCGCCGCCACGCCTGCGGGCGTGTAAAGCGGATGATGATAAGTGACGCGCTTTAGAATTTTACCGGGCGCGATGTCCGCGGTACGGTTCAGCGTTACGCAAAAGGTGTGGTGCGACTTGAGCGTTTGCAGAATGTTCATGTTGTAGGTGAGCGTGGCGGCGTGTGCTGCCGTGTCGACCACATGATAATTCCACGCTGCCCAAGCGCGGCGCGCACGCGGCAGCAGCGCGGTGTCAGTGTGCAGCACGGCCTCGTTTTCCTGATACGCGATCGTGCCCAGCACGGCTTTTTCCAGCGGCGTCGCATCGGTCAGCATTGCCAGCGCCTGATCCGAATGGCAGGCAAAAAACGCCTGATCGAAACGCTCTGCCTCCAGGCCACGCGGTTTCACCACAACACCGTCCGGCAAGCGCCGCACGCTTTCAATCTGTGTGTTCAGGCGTATGCGATGACGGAATGGCGCCACCAGCTTCTCGACGTAACGCGCCGAACCGCCGCGTATGGCACGCCACTGTGGGCGCTCGTCCACCGACAACATGCCGTGGTTGTGAAAGAACTGCACAAAGTAGCGCGCTGGAAACGAAAACATGCGTGCCGGATCAGTCGACCAGATCGCCGCGCCCATGGGGATCAGATAATCATTCACAAACTGCGGCGAATACCGGCCTTCGGCCAGAAAGTCGCCCAGCGCGATTTCCTGTTCTTGTTTTAGCAGCGACGGCGCCTCGCGGTTAAAGCGCAGGATGTCGCGGATCATGCGGTGAAACGCGGGCCGCAACAAATTACGCCGCTGCGCGAACAGTGTGTTCAGCGTGGTACCGTTGTATTCGATACCGCTCATTTCATTACGCACGCTGAAGCTCATGGCCGAGGGTTGCGATTCGACGCCCAGCTCGTTCAGCAGCGCGATGAAATGGGGATAAGTCCAGTCGTTGTAGACGATGAAGCCGGTGTCGATTTCATGCTGCTCGCCGTCGAGATCGACGGTATGCGTATGCGTATGGCCACCAATGTGCGCGCCGGCTTCAAACACCGTGATGTCATGCGTGCGATGCAGGTGATGCGCAGCGACGTTGCCGGCGATGCCACTGCCGATGATGGCGATTTTCATCGCGTGCCGGATAGACGGCGGGCATGCAGTATCACTGCCGGCACTTCCTTTAGATCCCAGATGATGCCCAGCGCTGCCAGCACGCGCAGGCCGTAGTAAGTGAGATCAATTTCCCACCAGAAAAAGCCCTGCCTCGCCGAGCCGGGAAAATGGTGATGGTTGTTGTGCCAGCCCTCGCCAAAGGTCAGCAGCGCCAGCCATACGTTGTTGCGCGAATCATCGCGCGTGGCATAGCGGCGGCGCCCGAAGCGATGGGTGAGCGAGTTGATGGTAAACGTCGCGTGATACAACGCCACAGTGGAAATGCAAAAGCCCCACGCCACCATTTGCCAGCCACTGGTTTGCAGCGCGGGCGCAAACAACGCCAGCGCTTCGCCCGTGGCGTAGAGTGCCACCGCCAACAACAGCGGCACCAGCCCATCGTAGCGATCGAGAAAACGCAGTTCCGGGTATCGCAGCAAATGCGCGACGCGTTCGCGCCGGGTGGGGAAATTTTCGCGCGCCATGAACCAGCCCATGTGACTCCAGAAAAAGCCATGTTGATACGCAGAGTGCACGTCTTCCGGTTGGTCGGAATGCACATGATGATGGCGGTGCTGGGAGGCCCACCACAATGCGCCGCGCTGCACGCCGGTGGCGCCAATCAGCGCAAAAATGAACTGCGCCGCGCGTGAGGTGTGAAACGCGTTGTGTGAAAAATAGCGGTGATAAAACCCGGTGATGGCAAACATGCGCAGCACATATAGCCCGATGGCCACCGCCACTGCTGCTGTGCTCACACCCACCCAGATGACCGCCAGACATCCCAGGTGCATCGCCACAAAAGGCAGCATGCGCGGCCAGTCGATGCCGCGAGCGGGGGCATCGCCAGCATCGACCTTCACCGCCTCGTTATCAAACCACGTGAGCAGGCTGCGCCAGCGACCGTCGCGTACGGCTATTTTTTCCATAGCTGCGGCACTTTTTGCAGACGCGAGATATCGTAGCCCTGTTCGCCAACCAACGCCGCCATGCGCTGGTAGTCCGCCTGGGGAATGTCCGGCGTGCGCGCCATGATCCACACATAATCGCGCTGTTCGCGGCTGATGATGGTCTGGCTGTAGTCGGGCGTGAGATAGGTGATGCGGTAGTCGGTCTTGATCGGCCAGATGAATTGCATGCCCCACACCGCATTCGACTTCGTGTCGCGCACGAAACCCCGTGGCGAGTATTTTTTGGGCTTTCCGTCAAACGCGCCGTCGCGAAAGGTGAAGGTCACTGCGATGGTGCCGTCGGGATCGAGTTGGTACGATTCAACGGCGTTATGCGCGCCGGTTTCGATGAACGTGGGAATGTTGGCAATCACATACCAGTCGCCCATGAAGCGCGGCAAATCGACGTGCGCAACGGCGGGCAACGGTTTTTCCGGGCTGCTCTGACAAGCCGAAAATGAAAACAGATATGCGCTGGCAAAAACCGTAAGTATTTGTTTTATAACGATATTTTTCACTTGAGCAAATAGCGCAACTTACGTCCACTATCGAGCGTGGATTGCAACGCCAGCCATGTGTTGTCGGTGCCATACCATAGTTCAATGCTGTGCTTGCCGCCGGAAATGCGATAACGCTGTGCCGTGACCGCCGCGCCGCGCACGTTGATTTTATCTTCCCCCAGCGCAGAGATGTTCACCGTTTCGACCTTGCCCGTTTGCGAATTGAGCAAGCGTTTTTGCTTGAGCATTTCCGGGTTCCAGTAGGCGTAGGTCATCAGACAGCCGTCGACCGCGTCTCTCGCAGGGGCTGCGGCAACCGTGTTAACCGTCACGCGTTCACCCTGCTGCTCCGCGTTGACTTCGCTGCGATCGCCGTTGTCGTCGGTGCGTGCATTGAGCCGTGCGAGGCAGTTGCCGCGCCAGCGCTCGCTCGCATCGTGAACGTATTTATAGGCGTTGATGAACAGCAGCTTGACGTCGAAGCGAGCTTCGGACTTCAACTCACGCTCTCCATCGCTACCGCTGCGCAGGTTGAAATGATGATGCCCGATGGGCCGGTCATCGAGGAATACCTGAAAATTCCACTCGCGCGTCTGGGCCTGCGCCGCTGTGCACGCGAGTAGCAGCGTGCACGCCGCCAAGCTGTGTATCTTGCGCATCATGACTTTTTCGGCGGGCCGGGGAAAAACGCGTTAGTGCGCAGAATGTAATCACGATAGGCGGGCCTGCGCTCAGAGATATCTTTTTCCAGCAACGTGACACCGGAAACTTTCAGCAACAGTTGCGACATCAACAACGGCGACACGATGGCCCACCACGCGCCGGCCGACAGCGCCATCAGGAAAAAGCCCCACCACACGCAGAATTCTCCGAAGTAATTCGGGTGGCGCGTGTAATACCACAGGCCCTTGTCCATCACCTTGCCACGATTGTCCTGGTTACCCTTGAACGTCGCCAGTTGTGCGTCGCCCACGGTTTCAAAAATCAGGCCAAACAGCACGATCGACGCCCCCAGCGAATCGAGCCAAGTCCACGCGGATTTGCCCGCCACCGCACCGAGTAGCGCCATCGATACGATCCACGCCAGCACAGCCTGCATCTCGAACACCAGATAAAGGCTTTTGCGTTCGTAGTTGGGCTGATTACGCGCACGGATTTCGACGTAGCGCCGGTCTTCCGGCTCGCCCCAATTGCGCCAGGTGATGTAACCGGCAAGCCGCAGCGCCCACAACGCGCCCAGCAGCATCACCCAGAACGTGCGCGGCCCCGTTTCTGGCAGCACCAGCACATACACCGCGCCGCCCAGATAAATCAGCACCGACCAGACGCTGTCGACGATACTGGCATCGTGCTTGGCGAGGCTGACCAGCCATACGCAAAACGCCAGCGCCATCATTGCGCCAAGGCCGCAGAATGCTGCAAACAGCGCCGGATAGTTTGCGATGAAAGTATTCATGCCGCAGCGCCCTCGGCTGATTTCGGGGTGATGCCATCAAAACGTTCCGACAGCCACATCAGCGCGGGCATGATCACGCCCCAGCCTGCCGCCAGAACTATGATCGCGGCCATCGGATCGGTAAACGTTGCCGCACCCAGACGCCCGGCGCCCCAGTACGACAGCGGCCCGCACACCGCGCCCAGCACAAAGGCGATCAGCCAGCGTTGTTTCATCCAGCGCATGGAAATATTCAGTGTGGTGGCAAACAACGCCCACATCGCCAGTATCCAGTGTGGTGCCACGTTCGCGAGGAAAGTACCGGAGGGATAACGTATCCACCCCAGTGCCATCAGCGCGCTATCCCATAGCGCACCAATGACAAGCGCAATGGCAATAAGTTTTAACTCTTGCCGGGGCCGCGCCGCCCGCATCAAGTGAACTGCCACCACCACCAGGGCAATACCCGTGCCCACCCACGGCAAGTCACGAGCCGCACCCAGCACGCAGGCGAACCAGCCCACCTGAAACAGAACAATGTTGACGATCACGCGCGGCGCTCGAAGAGATAGTGGCTAACCCACCACTGTTGACCGTTTTCGTAGCCGAAGAGTTCAGCGCATGACATGAAAAATATCCGCCAGCGCTGCCACCACAGGTTGACCTGCTCGCGGCCATAGGTTTGTTCCAGCACCGGCAGCACCGCCGCTCGGCGTGCATCCATGTTGGCAAGCCACGCATTGGCCGTGCGTTCGTAATGTGTGCCTTCCCAGCGCCAGACTCGCGCCACGCGCAGATCGTCCTGACAACGCAGCGCCAAATCGTCACTGGGCATCATGCCGCCGGAAAAAAAGTAGCGGCTCATCCAGTCATCTTCACCACGTTCGACGAAGGCATAAGGCGTCAGGCGATGCACGAAAACGTGCATGAAAAAGAGCCCATCCACGTTCAGCCAGTCATGAACGCGGCGGAACAGCACCGGCCAATTGCGCATGTGCTCGAACATTTCCACCGATACCACGCGGTCGTAACGCGACGGGGCGGTAAAAGTGTTCACATCGGTGGTGATGATTCGTACGTTTTCCAGCTTGCGGAGCGTGGCTTGCGCCTCAATATAGGCACGCTGGTTGTGCGAGTTGGACACCGCCGTGATGCGGCTGCCAGGAAAATGCTCGGCCATCCACAACGTCAGCGAACCCCAGCCGCAGCCGAGCTCAAGGATATCCTGCCCATCCGCCAGCCCTGCGCGCGCGCAGGTGGCTTCCAGCGCTGCGGCTTCGGCAGCGTCCAGCGTGGCGACACCTTCGGGCCACCAGCACGAACTGTATTTGCGATGCCAGCCGAGCACCTCGCCAAAGAAAGCGGCCGGCACTTCGTAATGCTGCTCATTGGCTTTTTCGGGCACCAGTGCAATCGGCGCCGTGCGCAGATCAGTGAGAAACACTTCCTCCACATCCGCCGCTGCCGCGCAATCACCCGCCTGAATTTCCAACAGCCGTTCCTTGACCAGCCGCCGGATGCCGGCACGTATCAGCGCATCGGGCGCATAGCCCTGTTCCACCCAGTTGATGGCGAGGTTGGTCGCGGATTGCATGATGTTTGTTAGCGACGGGATTGTCGTTTGCTGAAAATTCTGTGCCGCGATTGTGTACCGGCGGCATCAGCCACGCAAGCAGACAAGTGTGATATTTTACCGTACCGCGTTAACACGGGGGCTACGATTTTGCGCCCATACGGGCAGAAATCACGTTGCGGATGAACGCCGCAACATCATCTAGCACCGGTCCGAATCCCCGCAATCCGCGCAACGGCGCGGCCAGCGCGCCCACTAACGGTGCATGACCAACACCGGGATAAACCATGACGCGCGCGTGCGCTCCCGCCTGTTGCAAGCGCGCTGCCAGTCGCCGGCTGTTGCCGGGATCGACTACATCGTCGTTTTCGCCGGTTGCCAGCAATGCAGGCGGCGCTTCTGAAGATGCGAAATATATGGGTTGAGTGGTGATGGCGGTATCCGGGAATCCAAACACCGCCTGGGTGATCTTGCCGGTGACCGGCAAGAAATCATAGGGTCCGGCAAGGCCGATCCAGCCGCGCAAACGTCCCGGCTCGGTGCCAGCGGCACGCAAATAGTGCGGGTTTAACGCCAACATCGCCGCGTTATAGGCGCCAGCGGAGTGCCCCATCAGGAATAGGCTGCGGCTATTGCCGTCGAAGCCCGTAATATGCTCTAAGACCCAGCGCACAGCCAATGCGCAATCCGCCAAAAAATCCGGGTAGCGCACTTCGGGATACAGGCGGTAATCGGGCAACACCGCCACGAAACCTTTTGAGGCAAGCGCTTCCCCGACGAAGCGGTAGTCACCGCGGTTGCCGCTATGCCAGTTGCCGCCATAGAAAAACACCACTACTGGCGCAGCCTCCAGCACGCCCGCGGGCCGGTAGACATCCAGTGCGTGCCGCGCTTGCGGGCCATAGCGGAGGTTCGCGTGCGGGATGTAGGTACTGGATGGCGTGAAGCCATTGACCAACGCCAGCGGCGAGCACCCCTGCAGAAAGCTGGCCCCACCCGTGAGTAGCACACACCGGCGTGTGTACCGGCGCACGGCCGCGCGGGCTAATAACTCGTCGGCCAATTCCGCAACAAATGTTCGCCTACACCGTTTTTGAGCCGCAGTCGATGCACCTCAAGGGTGCGTATCAAATATTCGCGGGTGTCGCGCGGGTCGATCACGTTTTGCGCCTCATACAATTCCGACAACCCCCACGCCGAGGTATCGCGCTCGACTTCGGCCTTGAGTTTTTTGAAACGCTCGGGGTCGTCTTC
>SYEN01000235.1 GCA_005800795.1 Burkholderiales bacterium
AATTCCGTCGTCACCGTCTTGCCCATAATGATGCCGCCCGCGCGGCGCGTGAGCGCCACCACGGCCGCATCAATGCGCGGACGATGCCCCTTGTGGATTGGCGTTCCGTACTCGGTAGGCATGTCAGCAGTGTCGATAATGTCTTTCATGCCCACCGGCACACCCTGCAGCGACCCTACCTTGCCGCTGGCATCCAGCGCGCGCGCTTGCTTTAACACCAGATCGGGATCGAGAAACTGCCAAGCCTCGACTTGCGGCTCGCGCGTGGAGATGTGATCAAGACAGGCGCGCGCAACCGCTTCGGCAGTGGCCTTGCCGGAAGACACAGCTTGCACGATTTCGCTGGCGGTGAGGTGGTGGAGTGGTGTCATGGCGTATTAAAAATATCAATTAAATCAATTAGTTACAATAATTCACACTTAAACCTATCCGCCACGATAAATGGGTTCAGGCTGCGTGAAAAAAGCGTGCAGGATGTGATACACCGTCATGTAGTTGATCTGCTGAAAGCTGGCGTGCGAAATACCGGACATCACCGCGAACTGTTTATCGGGATTCGGCAGGCGCTTGAAAAATTCGATCAGATCGTCGAAACCGGCAATGCCGTCGAACTGACCGCGCATGATGATGGTCGCCGCTTGAATTTTTGCGGGATCGCAGATCGGCAGCCGGGAACACATGTCAACATAGGTACCGGTGGGCACGGAGTCATCAAGCGCCACCACCTGTTCAGCAAACGCATCGATCACTTTTTCCTCGGCGCAGCCGGGGTGATCGCGATTGAAGATCGAATGAATGAATGCCCTATCCATCGGGCGGCGATTTACCTTGATGAAATCCGGCAGCTTCTTCTTGCGTTCGGCCAGCGTGACACTGCCCTCGCCCGTCCATACGAACGCATCCAGTGCCAGACGTGATACGCGTTCGGGGCAACGTTCGGCAAAGCACGCCGCACGAAGCGCGCCGGACGAAATGCCGTAAACCAGGAACGATTTGATGCCACGGGTCTGGGCGATGTAATCGGTGGCGGCCACCAGATCATCCACGCCGTTGGCAATGTCGAAATTGATATCGCGCTTTTTATCGGAGCGGCCATAGCCCTCCATATCCACGCACCAGGTATCGAAACCCTGCGCGACAAAATAATCCATCGCCGACGAATGCGAACGACCCGGCACCTTCAGATCAAAGGTGGGCTGCGAAGCCATCGATGAGCCGTGCACGAAAAGGATCGCAGGCTTTTTGCCTGGCATGCCGGAATATTTTTCGAAAAGGAAAAGTTTGACGTCGCCCTTTTTGGTCCAGTGATCATGGGCGGCAATACCAAGTGAGGTAGTCATGTGAAAACTTTCAATATAAGCAGGAAGCGTCAAGTCTAGGCGCGCACCCAGCAAGCGTCAAAGCGTGAATGGCGGTTACACCGTATGACGTTTGGCGCCTGCCCATTTCGCCAGGACTGTGGCAATGTTTTGAGCATTAAACGGTTTGGAGAGGTAATCATCCATACCTGCGGCCAAGCACCGTTCGCGTTCACCCGCTACGACACTGGCGGTGACCGCGATGATTGGGATGCGCGCTGCAGCGTTTTGGGCTTCCAGTTCGCGGATTCTGCGTGCAGCCTCGTATCCATCCATATCTGGCATATGGCAATCCATCAGGACGATGTCAGCGTTGCACTCTGCGAACAACGCCACCGCAGCAACACCGGTGCCCGCGATCACCGTGCGGCAACCGAGCTTGGCCAGAATCGCTTCGGCAAGCAATTGATTGACCTGATTGTCTTCCGCCAGTAGCACGTTCAGATCGAAGCGGGCGGGGGCTATGGCCGCGACCGGCGCTGTGGGCTCATGCATCACGGCAGGAGGCGCTGGCAGATCGACGCGAAACACCGTGCCCTTGCCATGCGTGGATTCCACCGCCAGCGTGCCGCCCATCAGGTCGACAAGCTGGCGCGAAATCGCCAGACCCAACCCGGTGCCGCCATAGCGGCGCGCGGTGGAATCGTCCGCCTGCAGGAACGGTTCAAATACGCGTTGCAGCGCTTCGGGCGGGATCCCAATGCCACTATCCTCCACTTCAATTTGCAGCCGGGATTCGGCTGCCCTATTCGTGTTACCCGGGCCTTCACTACCGCGCAAGCGCAAGGTCACACTGCCGCGCTCTGTAAATTTCACCGCATTGCTGACCAGATTGCTCAATACCTGGCGCAGGCGCATCGGGTCGCCCAGCATCGCTGTTGGCGCACTGGGCGCCACCTCGACGCGAAGATCAACGCCTTTGGTGGCAGCAGCGGGCAGGAACAACTGCCTCATGTCCTGTGCAATGTGGCCGGGATTGAAAACAACGGACTCCAGTTCCAATTTACCGGCCTGCATTTTGGAAAAATCGAGCACGTCGTTGACGACGTTGAGCAAAGCCTCGCCCGAGCGTTGCACCACGGCGACACGCTCCAGCTGAGCGTGATCCAGTTGGCCCGCTCTGAGGAGATCGATCATGCCCAGTATGCCGTGCATGGGTGTCCGAATTTCGTGGCTCATCTTCGCCAGAAAATCTGATTTCGCCATATTGGCGGCTTCGGCGCGTGAGCGGGCTTCTTCAAGCTCTGCCTGTTCGGCCTGCAATTGCGCGACTCGACGCTTGATTTCATCCGCCATATGCTGAAAATGTTCCGTCAGCGCGCCGACTTCATCCTGGCTTTCGGGTCTCAGGTGGACGTTGTAGTCGCCGGCACGTATCTGACGTCTGGCCTGAGTCAGACGTTCCAGCGGACGGGTGAGCAGGTGCGCCACCAGCGCCAAAAGCAACGAAAACACCACCAGTACCGCGAGGCCCACCAGCACCGTACGCCACAAAAGACGCGCGCGCACTTCGCCGATAAACGCGCCGGACAAGCCGAAGTGCAGCACACCGAGTTTTTGGCCCTCGAGCAGAATCGGCGCCTTGAAATCAAAACGTACGCTGCCGTCGTTGGTGCGTACGGGTTGCGGCAAAGTCGTATCCGGCTTGGGGGCGTTTTCCGGCCACCCGTCCTGACCTACCGCACGCCCGGCGGCATCGCAGACAATGATGTAGGCGACCCCCTGTTTGACGCGACTTTCACGAACAATCGCCTGCACCGTGGCGTAATCACGTTGCAGCATTGGCGCTGCAAACGCCGCGTTGTACAACGGCGCATCCTGCTCGGCACGCACGCGCAATTCATTTTGCAGATGTGTGTCGATCAGATTGAGACTGTTCCAGGTAATCAACGAAATGGCAGCCAGTTGTACAACAATGCCTGCGGCAACGAGCTTGCCGCGAAAACTGAATTGGCGCCACATCAGGGTTGCTGTGGCGGGGTTACTTGGTCAATCCAAGCCCCGAGCGCGTTGGCTCGACGAAATCATCCAGCGGCCGCTGTTCAGCCGCGCTGATGTCGCGGATATTGGCAAAGCCTGCCATCGAAAAAAACTTCTTGCCGTCTTCGGTTTTGGGGAATTGCAGCAGCAGCGCTTTCACGCGATCTCGCTCGGACGCGCTCAGTTTGGGGTTCGCCATCAACCAGAAGCCCGGCACCTTGGCGAACTCGGTGACGATTTTCAATGTTTTGCAGGTTTCTTCACTGATGGCGCGAAATTCACCCATGCTCATGATCGCCATCGGCGCCTCGCCGGAGCGGATCAGCGTGCCGAGACTATCGTAGTTACCCGCGCGGGAAATT
>SYEN01000236.1 GCA_005800795.1 Burkholderiales bacterium
AGCGCGTCGCTGTCATCGGCACTGGCGCCACCGCGATACAGGCGCTGCCCGAAATCGCGAAGCAAGCCGCGCAAGTCACCGTGTTTCAGCGCCGCCCCAACTGGGCTTGCCCGCTGCACAACAGCAAAATCTCCAGGGCGGAAATGCAAGAAATCAAAACCCGCTACGCCGAAATCTATGCGCGCTGCGGTGAAACGCCAGGCTGGTTCATCCACGAACCCGATCCGCGCAAGACCTTCGACGTGCCGCCCGATGAGCGCGAGGCCTTCTGGGAGAAAAAATACGCTGAGCCGGGCTTCGGCATCTGGATGGGCAACTTCAGCGACATCTCGGTCGACGAAAAGGCGAATGCGGCCATCAGCGCATTTGTCGCCAACAAGATTCGCCTGCGTGTGAAGAACCCGAAAGTCGCGGAAAAACTCATTCCGAAAGATCACGGCTTCGGCACGCGCCGTCTGCCGCTGGAAAGCGGCTATTTTGAAGCCTACAACCGCGAAACGGTCAAGCTGGTGGATGTGAACGAAACCCCCATCGAACACGTTACGCCGAACGGTATCCGCTACAGCGGACAGGATCATGCCTTCGATATCCTGATTTACGCCACCGGCTATGATGGTGTGACCGGCGCCTTCGACCGCATCGACATTCGCGGCCCCGGCGGCAGGCGGCTGAGAGACGTGTGGGCCGACGGGCCGCGCACGTATCTGGGTCAACTCGCCGACGGCTTCCCGAATCTTTTGATGGTGCTGGGCCCGCACACGGCGCGGGGCAACATCCCGCGCGCGGTCGAGCACAGCGTCGAATGGCAAACCGGCCTGCTGCGCTACATGCGTGAACACCACTACACGCGCGTGGAAACCCGGCCTGAACGGGTGGCGGAATGGACTGAGACCGTGGTCAAGGCCGCGCAGCGGTTGCTGTCATGGCACGTCGACTCCTGGCAAAACGGCGTCAACCGCAACATCGATGGCCACACCACGCGCCGCGTGTTGGGCTACAACGGCAACGCGAAACTTTACCGCGTCAAGACGAAGGAAGTGGCTGACGGGGGATATCGGGAGTTTTTGTTTCGGTAGCGCGACTTCCGCGTTACTTCTTCCGTGCTGGCGGCGCACCAATAGCCGCGCCCGCATCCACCAGTATCACCTGCCCGGTAACCGCATTAGCGCCTTCAATCAGCCACACCACGGCCGAGGCAATATCCTCGGGATTGACGCGGCGTTTCAATGGCGTGGAGTTGGCAAAGGCGTTGAACTGCGCCTCGTACTTTTCCTCGCCCAAGTGTTCAAGATGCCAGCGGCCGGTCACCATCGACGGGCATACCACATTTGTGCGGATTTCCGGGCCAAGGTTGCGCGCGAACGACAGGCTCATGGCATTAAGCGCCGCCTTTGACGTGGCATACGCCACCGAACTGCCCGTGCCACGCAGCGCGGCACCCGACGAAATGTTGACGATGGCGCCGCTGCCACCCGCCTTCATGTGCGGCACCACCGCACGCGTCATCTGCCACGGCCCCACCACGTTGACGCGATACACCTCAAGAAAATCCGCACCGGACAGCGCATTCAGGTCGGCGTGATCGGCAAACTTGGTAGTGCCCGCGGAATTGACCAGCGCGTCGATGCGTCCCCACTTCGCCATCGCCTCGGCGGCCATGCGCCGGCAATCAGCGTCTTCGGCCACGTTGGCTTTGCACAACATCGCGCCGCCGCCACGTTCTTCGCACGCTTTCGCCACGGCCTTCGCGTTATCGGCGCGGCTGGCGTAGTTGATGACGATGTTCCAGCCACGGCTCGCAAGCTGCAATGCGCTGGCAGCGCCGATGCCGGAACCTGACCCGGTGATGATGGCTACTTTTCCTGTCATGCTGTTACTCCCTGATTAGTTTGTTCGTTGTTGTTCGTTGTTGTTCGTTGTTCAATAACGCACTTTACCATCACCCGCCCGGGTGCTTGGCCAAAAACGCCAACGCAATACGCGCGCACTCATCGGGATCGGTCGCGCCCACGTGATAGCCATCCACCGGCAACGCAACGATTTCCGCCTGCGGCAATTTCTCGCGATAGATATCAACGTCGCTGCGGCTGTAGCCGCGGCGCGGGGTTTCGGCGGTCAACACCAGCGCGGGGCATTTCACCTGATCCAGCGTTTGGCCGACATCGATGTTGCTGACCCAGCGCATATACGCACGCGCTGTTTCGATACGCGTGGCGCCCATCAGATTCACCCACCACTCGAAGCCTTCTTTCGGCATGCGCGTGCCGAGGCGCGGCGGCATGGTCTCGCGCGCCCAGCTTTTGACGCCGTGGGTTTCCATGTGTTGCAGCCAATCGCTGGGTTGCGGCGGCGCCAGCGGCACCGAGGCCAGCGTGATGGAACGCACGAGTTCCGGTTTCAGCCGCGCGAGTTCTATCGCCACAAGCCCGCCACTTTTCGCTCCCATCACATGCGCGCTGCCGCCGCCGAGTTCGGTGATGATCTTCGCTGCATCTTCAACAAAGCTCTGCGTGCTGAAGGCATCGACATGCGGCACCGCGCTCGATTGTCCGAAGCCCTGCTGATCAAACCGAATCACGCGATAGTGGCGCGCAAGATGCGGCACCCACGCGCGCCACGCCGGCGTGCTTTCGGTGAAGCCGTGAATCAGCAACACGGTCTGCGGTGTCGTCCACGGATCGCTGTAGTCGTCGATTTCGTAGAACAGCTTGCCATTTGGGATTTCTATGTAGGCCATTGTTTTTATTGATATATTTCAAATCATTATTGCGGACGGCTGCCGGCTTCCTTGATGATTTTCGCCCACTTGGCGATGTCCGCGCGGATCACCGCGTCGAACTCAGCAGGCGTGTTGCCCACCGCCGTCGCACCTTCGCCCACGAGTGCGGGCGCCATTTCCGGCGAACGCACGATTTTCACCAGCACCTGATTCAGCCGCTCGATAACGGCGCGCGGCGTACCTGCCGGTGCGAGGATGCCGTTCCAGCCACGCGCCTCATAGCCGGGCAGCAGGTCGGCAATCGGCGGCACATCCGGCAATCGGCGGCACATCCGGCAGTTGTGCATTGCGCTGCCTCGCGCCCACGCCGAGCGCACGCACGCGGCCCGCCTTCACCTGCTGCACCGCCGTACTCACCGCGCCAACCAGATAAAACTCGATCTCGCCCGACAGCAACGCCGTCAGCGCCTGCGGCCCGCCCTTGTAAACCACCTGCGTGAACTTGAACCCCGCCATCGTGCCCAGCAGCGTCGCGCCCAGCGAACCCATGCTGCCGATGCCGGTCGACCCATGATTCAGCGACCCCGGCTTCGATTTGCCCAGTGCAATCAACTCCGCCAGCGTGCGTGCTGGTGATTGCGCACTGACAATCAGCACCGGAGACACTGCACTCACCAGCGTAACCGGCGCGAAAGCGGTTACCGTGTCGTAAGGCACATCAGGAAACAAACTCGGGTTGGTCACATGCGACGGAAACACCATCAACAGCGTGTGCCCATCCGGCGCGGCCTTGGTAACGATCAGCGAGCCTACAACGCCACTGGCGCCGGGCCGGTTATCGATTACCACTTGCTGGCCCAGCGTGTCACCGAGCTTGGGTGCGATGTAACGCGCAAGTATGTCGGTAATGCCGCCCGCGCCGCTGGGGATGATCAGGCGAATGGGGCGGGAGGGAAAGTTGTCCGCCGCCATCGCAGCGGTCGTCTGCAGGGCCAGGGCAAGGCAAAGTGCGATTTGTTTCATACTTCCAACTATATATCGAACTTTCCCATTGAAGCAGGTTTCGCTGCATTCGCCAGCTTTTCAGTAATCCGGAGTGCAACCGGGGAAGAACTACAACGTGAGTGTTCGGACTTCCGCCACAAAGGACTCCAGGCTCAAGAGATGTGCTCTGACGGACTCTGGATAACTGTCGTGAAGACCTGCCGGGACTACGAGTTGCACTCTCGCTTCACGCATTTCGCGAAACTGATTCTCGGAAACGCCCTCCTGCAATGTCAGCAGATGCTTATCCATTATCCGGTCAGCTTCATTGATTACCTGACGCCAGCAATCTTTGCATGTCGTTTTGGCTGCCAGCATACGCAGCTTGTCGGCGGGATAGGCGGGATCGTTGTATTGGGCAACCGTCGGGAAAAGAAAATCGGGACGCTTGTTGCCTTCAATCACGGGGCGATGGGAAAAATGCGTCCCGGCGACCAGCGTCTCCTCAACAAAGATATCGCGAGCGTGAAGTTCCAGCGAATTCCCGGCCCGTGATTTTCGGCTCTGAAGTATTGACTGGGCAAGCTCAATGAATGCGTCAATACCGGAGAACCCATTTTGCACGCGTGGCAGATAAAAGGCTTCTTCCACGCTCCTGAAAATCTCAAATTCGCAATCCCGGCGACGCATAAGAAGTTGATCGACAGGAAGCGTGCTATCCGGTCGAAGCTCGCGTGTTTTTCGAATGATCTCTTCGCCAGTCGGAAACTTCGCGAGCCACTCCGTGGGAATTTGTGCTGGAGTTAACCGGCAGGGTGATTGGCTTGTTTCCGTTCCTGAATAGAGACCGCCACCTGTACCAGGCGCCCAAACAGAAAAGTGCTTGGGTTCCACGGGCCCTATACGCGCCTCGACGATATCTTCTTCCAGCTCGTTATCACAAACCCACACGTGGCACTCTGATCTTGCGCCGGTCTTATCCAGCACAAAAACAAATACTGCTATTGCGCCCGTACTTTCTGTGTCAAGCAATGCCGACTGCTGTCCTCCGAAGCCGGTAATCCGTGTTTCGTTGCGCGTACCGTATGGTTGTTTGGTTACCGGATTGATACGTACGCGATTGTTGTACCAGACAACCCGAACATTGCGATGATCAGCGTGAGAATCCACATACAGGTCAAAGCGATGGTCGGGATTCTCATCCATTGGATGATTTAGTTGTGGAAAAACCCTGAACAGAAAGTCTTTGGGGATATACGGCCCCGCCAGATGGATCTTGTTCGCGAGCGTATCATTTCCCGTAAGACGCTTGGCGAACCACACCGTATTCGGTCGCGAAAACTCATCTATCCAGGTAGCTACGTCAGTAACTGCCATCAACTTCCCCTGATGACCAGACTGGACTTCCGCGAACGAATCCATCGCGCTGCGCGTGATATGAC
>SYEN01000237.1 GCA_005800795.1 Burkholderiales bacterium
CCGCGCCACCGCACTGGAACTTGCCAAAGCCGGTGCGGCTGTGGCGGTGAATACGCGCCACTCGGTGGAAGACGCCAAAAAGGTCGTCGAAGACATCCGCGCAGCCGGCGGGCAGGCCGAGGTGTACGTCGCCGACATCGCCGATGGCAAACAATGCAAAGCCATGGTCGACGGCGTGATGCAAAAATTCGGCCGCGTGGATTTTCTGGTGTTAAACGCCTCGGTGCGCACGGAAAAACCTTTTCTGGAATTGGGCTACGACGAATGGCGCATGCCGCTGGCAATTACGCTCGATGGCGCGTTTTATCTGTCGCAGGCCTGTATTCCGTCGATGGTCAGGAACGGCGGCGGCAGCATCGTCACGCTCGGCGGCATGATGTCCCTGTCGGGCGCCAAAAAGCGCATCCACGGCTCGGTGGCCAAACATGGCCTGGTGGGATTCACCCGCGGCCTCGCGCGCGAGTTTGGTGATCGCAACATCCGCGCGAACTGCATCGCACCGGGGCAGATGGACACCGTGCGTGCGGCGGGCCGTACCGCGGGTGCGGGTGAAGCGATGATACCGCTGGGGCGTAAAGGCGATGCGGAAGAGATCGCCACGGTGGTGCGCTTTTTGTGCTCGCCAGCGTCGAGCTATCTGACTGGGCAGTCGATTCAGATCAACGGCGGGCAAATGATGTTTTGAGGATGTTTTAAGCAGGGAACGCGGGCGAGACGACGGCGTTCCTGGTGCTACGGTTTCCGGATTGCCGCCAACTTCGCGTCCCAGTCCCGCGGCAACTGCACTTTCTTGCCCGTGGGGAAGCCTAAAAATCCGTTGTGCGCGAACACATACATGTTGTTGCGCAGCGGGTCGCCGGTTACTGCAATCATGAAATCTTCCGGTTTCCATACAATCGGCACTTTGCGATTGTCATCTTCGGATTCGTAAAACACTTTCGGGATGCGTCCGTTCTTCACGTCATCTTTCAAATCCCAAACGCCGCGGATGTTCCACACGCGCAATTGACGCTCGAATTCCCACGCCGGCAGGCGTGCATGATCGAACAGGTATTGTTTGACATCGGCTTTCGTCCAGCCCGCCTTCGCGATGGTTTCGACGACGATCGGACTTAGCACCACCAGCGGGCGCAGCATGCCGTTGCCGTGGCTGGTGGTGAACGTGAGTTGCCACATGTGATACTTCAGCACCGAGTCGGCCACGTACGGCAACAACTCTTCCGGTGTGCTGCCGGATACGGATGAAAACGAACCGCCGCCGGTGTAGCGCGCCACAGTGACCACGTTGTCGCCCGCGCTGTAGCCCATCTCTTCCGCGGTGTTGGCCCAGCCGATTTTTTTCAGCACCTCGTCGTTTTCCGCCAGCACCACACGCCAGGTATTGCCGTAAGTGGCCTTGTCGGTTTTATGCGGCAGAAAACCCGCGACGTTACGCAGATACAGCCGCCAGAAGCGCCCAATGGTGGTGTTTGGCATGAAGCCGTCGCGCAGCGCCCCCTGCGTGTAGTTAAAGCCGAGTTGCTGGATGATCGGGCCGTTGATGATGATAAGGTTCTCGCCGCCGGGCGTGTTGCCGCTGTGCTCCACGCCATACTTTGGATCGCACATGCCTTCGACAGCGGCGATCAGCACCGGCATGTATTCGGGCTTGCAGCCCGCCATCACGCCGTTCACCGCGATGCTCCAGATGGTCGCGGCGCGGCTGTCGGGGAGGATCACGCCCAGCACTTCGTTCGCATCGCGGTCAGTAAATGCAAGAAATTCGCTGACAGCTTCGTGCGTGGGCGGCACGATGGGCAAACCGTCCGACAACTCGTTGTCGTAAAAATATTTATTCAGCGCGTTGAAGCCACCCTTGAACACGATATCACGCGCGCCCGGTTCGCCCCCCTTGCCCTTCGGAGCAGGCTGCACGGTGAGATTGTCGATCACTTGGCGCGCGGTGGTTTCGATCACATCGCGGCGCAGTTCGTCCCGGTTCTTGGTGCCGATGTGTCCGGGCACCATCGCCAGCGGAATATTCGGCATGCCCAAGCCGATGGAGGTGGCCCCTGCCTGGCGAATAAACCCCTCACACGTCAACGAGGATGTCGGCAGCCCGAGTTCCTCGCACGCTGCACTGGCCCGCAACACGGCGGGCGTGCAGGAGCCTCAACACGCCATGCCGCTGATGACGGCATCGACCTTGAGTTCCTTGAATTTCCGGGCAAAGCCGGCGAGCGCATCCTTTTCGTCGCCGCCATGGGAGCTGCCGAACTCACGCCAACTGACGAAGTTGACCTTGGGAAATTCTTTTTTGATCGCTTCTTCAAGCAACGCAAACACCTCGTCGCCACGAAACAGGTAATCCCAAACCTGCGCGATAGTTTTGTTGTTCAGCGTTTCAAGCCGGCCGGCGAGCGGCTTGATGCCGGTCTGGCGCGGTGTGCGCGGCCAATAGACTTCGTAGTATCCGTCGTTAATCATGGGTGTTGACATATGTAAGTATTTGTTTTAATTGATATTTTTTAAGGGGCTTATTACTCGCCCGTGAACTTCGGCGGCCGTTTTTCGGCAAATGCCGCCAACCCTTCGGCGTAATCCTTCGAAGCCAGCACCTGCAACAGACTTTCGCGCTCACGCTGGATGCCTTCATCCAGCGGCAACTGCGCGCCTTCGTAGACCAACCGCTTGATCGCGCGCAAGCCCAGCGGTGAGCGTGAGGCGACCACGCTGGCGAGCGATTGTGCTTTGACGTCGAGTTGATCGGCCGGCACCGCCCAATTGACAAGCCCGATCTCGGCGGCGCGCGAGCCAGTGACCGGCTCGCCGGTCATCATCAATTCCAGCGCGTGTGCGGTGCCGATATAGCGCGGCAGACGCTGCGTGCCACCCGCGCCGGGGATCGCGCCGATGCGTGTTTCGGTAAGGCCGATGGTGGCGTCCGCCGCCATTACGCGCATGTCGCACACCATCGCCAGCTC
>SYEN01000238.1 GCA_005800795.1 Burkholderiales bacterium
CGGCCAAAAACTCAGCAAGCAGGAACTCGGCGGCTGGGAGATTCAATGCAAGGCGGGTGCGGTGGATCACGCCGTCGATACAGAAGAAGAAGCCTTTGCTTGCGCACGGCGATTTTTATCCTATCTGCCGCCGTCAGTACATGCCACACCGCCGAAAAGCACGTGCACTGATTCACTCGACCGCCGCGACGAAAAGCTGCTCGCCGTCATCCCCAGGGAAATCCGCCGTGTCTATGCCATGCGTGGCATCATCGATACCCTGGTTGACCAGGGCAGCTTTTTCGAAATGGGCCGCGTGTTTGGGCGCTCGATCATCACTGGACTCGCGCGCATCGCCGGGCACCCGGTGTGCGTGATGGCTGGCGATCCCCATCACTACGCCGGTGCATGGACAGCAGATGCCTGCGCCAAAATCATCCGCTTTGTCGATCTCGCGCAGACGTTTCATATACCGGTAGTGCATGTAGTCGATTGCCCCGGCTTTCTGGTTGGCCTGCAAGCGGAACAAACCGCGACCATCCGCGCTGGCGTGCGTGCCATGGCGGCGCTGGATCAATGCACCGTGCCATGGTGCTCGATCATTGTACGCAACGTGTTCGGTGTTGCCGGCGCGCTGCATCAGCCGCCGGGGCGCTTGTCGTTGCGCTACGCGTGGCCTTCGGCGCGCTGGGGGTCGCTGCCGCTCGAAGGCGGCATCGAAGCGGCGTATCGTGCAGATATCGATGCCGCACCTGATCCGAAAGCGAAGCTCACCGAAATTGAGGAGCGCTTGAACAAACTGCGCTCACCGTTTCGTTCGGCGGAAACGTTTTGGGTGGAAGAAATCATCGATCCGCGCGACACGCGCAAACTGCTGTGTGAGTTTGTCCGTCTGGCGGAACCGCTGCTGACGCCGGGGAAGGCTTCGTTTACCATGCGGCCCTGATGATTAACCCATCGAGTATCAGTAACCGCGTCGTTACCGCGAAGGCGGGAACCTAAAAAACACGTGGCATCGCATTTGCCCTATAAATTCCCGCCTGCGCGGGAATGACAAGCCTTAGATTTTCTTGCAGGCAGTGCAGTGATGGCACTGAACATTTCCAACAGCGCTTACTTTTAAAGAATCATGACCCCAGCCCGCATCGATCTCAGCAGACTCCTAACCCCCCAATCCATCGCCATCATCGGTGCTTCCAGCAATAACACCTCGATCAGCGGCCAGCCGCTGCGGCTGATGCTCGACGTGGGCTACCCGGGCAAGCTCTTTCCCGTGAATCCGCGCCGCGACGAGGTGCAGGGCATCAAGGCCTATCCCGACGCGCAATCGATACCGGAACCGTGCGACGTGGCGCTGGTGGCCGTCTCCGCTGCGCAGGTGCCGCAGGCTTTGCGCGATTGCGGCAAGGCGAAAATTCCGTTTGCGGTGGTGCTTGCCGGCGGCTTCGAGGAGATCGGCGAACCGGGCATGGCAATGCATCGGGAGCTGAAAGCTGCGATTAAAGAAAGCGGTGTGCGCGTGGTCGGCCCCAATTGCATCGGTGTCGCCAATATCGCCACGCGCGCGTTCTGCGCGTTCGGTGGCGCGCTCTACGATAAGTCACTCGAACCCGGCCCGGTGGCGGTGGTATCGCAAAGTGGCGGTGTGGGCCTGTCGATGCTGGCGCACGCGCATGCACGCGGCGTCGATTCGCGCTACATCGTGTCGTGCGGCAACGAAGCGGACTTGAATTTCTTCGATTTCTGCCACACGCTGCTGGGGCAGGACGACGTGAAACTCATCATGGCGTATCTCGAATCCAGCACCGAGGGCGTGAAGCTGCGCGAACTAGGCCAACGCGCTTTGGCGGTGGGCAAACCGATCATTCTGCTGAAGGTCGGCAATAGCGGCGCGGGCCGCCGCGCGGCGGGTTCGCACACCGGTAAGCTCACCGCCGATTACACATTGTTCAAGTCCGCGTTTCGCGAAGGGGGGTTCATTGAAGCGCAAGATCTGAATGAACTCGCGGATGTCGCGAAGCTGGTGCTGGGAGGGCGTTACCCCAAGGGCCGCAACATCGGCGTACTGACCGGCTCCGGCGGCTGGGGTGTGATGGCAGCGGAGGCCTATGAGCGCAACGGCCTGCATCTGCCGCTGCCCTCGGTGGAAACGGCGGAGAAGTTGAAGGCGGTCGTCGCCGACTATGGCTCACGCGGCAATCCCATCGACACCACGCCAGTGTACGGCAAGCAGCATACCGTGCTCGAAATCATTGTCGAGGAACCAAACTGGGACATGCTGCACGTGCGCAGCGCTGGCGGCCCGGTGCTCAAGGAATGGCTGCCGAAGTTTCTGGATATCGCCCAGCGCACCGAAAAACCGATCATCGTCGGCTGGGCGCCCTCCCCCGGCCTAGATCTGGACATCAAACACGAACTCGAAAAAAACGGCATCTACTGCCCCAGCTTCGCCGCCGACGCCGGACGCGCGTTGGGGCTATTCACTGATTTCGCCATGAAGCGGCAAAAACTGCTGACGCAAAATGATAGTGGCGCGCCAAGGCCTGTGGAAAAACAAGCGCTCGATTTTGCAGGCGGCACAGGCGCACTGGCAGAGCATGTCTCCAAGCAATGCCTTGCCCGCTACGGCATCCCGGTGACCCGCGAAGTGCTGCTGCCACTGGATGCGATCCTCTCACTTGAACAAAGCCCGGTCAGCTTTCCGGTGGCAGTGAAACTCGCCTCGGCGGACATTCCGCACAAAACGGAAGCCGACGCCGTGCGTCTTAACGTAAAAACGCTGGCCGAACTCAAAGCCGCCGCGCAAGCCGTCACGGCAGGTGGCAAAAAATTCGCGCCCGATGCACACATCGACGGCATATCCGTGCAGGAAATGGCCAGCGGCGTCGAACTGATCGTCGGCGCAGTTAACGATCCCCACTTTGGTCCGTACGTGATGGTGGGCCTCGGCGGCGTACTCACCGAAGTGCTGCACGACGTGTCACACCGCTTCGCGCCCGTCACCGCCGCCACCGCGCGCGACATGCTGGCCGAACTCAAAGGCGCGAAAATTCTCGACGGCTATCGCGGCGCGCCGCCGGTGGATATCGACGCCATCGCCAACGTATTGGTGCGCCTGTCGTGGCTTATCAGCGATCACCGCGAGCAAATTGCCGAGATCGATATCAATCCACTCTTTGCGCAGGCAAAGCACAACGCGGGTCAAGGGGTAGTGGCAGCTGATGCGCTGGTGATGTTGCGTGCAGATAACAATCAATCGTAAGTATTTGTTTTATTTGATAAATTTATTGTCTCTGCCATCACGAATAACAGAGGTACCAAGCGGGCCCCAAGCGCCACGTGTGTCACAATCCTGCGTAAGACTGCGGCAAAATTGTTGCTAATCAAATAACCTGCGGAGGCCGTGGTCGCTTACTCGGGCTTGGCGCCGGTAAGTTGCACGACCTTGCGCCACACCTCGATATCGCGCCTGATTTGCGCCATGAATTTTTCCGCGGTACCACCCGCCGGAGAAACGCCGTCCGCGGCCAGCCGGAGAATTGAAAAATAAATAATAAAATCAGATAGTTACGAAAGATGCATGGCATGAGCAAGGTCAACTGAAAAGGGATGGGCTCGAGCTGGTCCGGAAGGTTCCGCAAGCAATGATGCAAGCACCTCCAAGGGACACACCACGGCAGGAAAAGGATTGGCCTTCATGAATTCTAACCATGACCTCGTGGCTTGATCATGTCAAGCCATCTCGTTAAACGCCAGCGGCTGCCGGTGAGGCCGGACCACAGCATGGCCGGTCAGTCGCCCGCAATAAAATGCCCGCGCAAAACAGCACACTTTCGCCATCTGCTTTCTGGTAGCTTTCCTTCCTTCACCCAACTAAAACGCACCCAAATGCAACCCTCGACGATTATCCGCACGCAATGCGCACCGGCGATAGGCGCATGCACCTCGGCGCTGCTAGCGATAGCCGCCATGGGCACAGTCGCGCCCGTGCTTCACGCCCAGACTTACCCAACCAAGGCC
>SYEN01000239.1 GCA_005800795.1 Burkholderiales bacterium
GAAGGGTTCGTCGGTGAGCAGCACCTTCATTGCGTCGATATAACGCAGCTGCTTGATCAGCAGGCTTGCACCCGGCCCGTGGCCAAGCCAACCTTGTGTCAGTAGCGAAAACTTGAACTTTGCGTGTTCAGCACTGGCAATACGGATATCACAAGTCGATAACAGAATGTAAAGCCCGGCACCTGCGGCCCAACCGTTGACCGCTGCGATCACCGGCTTCCACACGCGCGGATAGTGATCGCCGAAGCGCCCGTCAACGCCGGTTTTTTGTCCGTGCACGGTACCCGCCAGCGGCCAGTAGATGCGTTGCGTGCGCAAGAATTCGCGTTCTTCTTCGGTGATGTTTTTGCGCTTGGCAAGATTGTGGCCGCCGCAAAAATGCTTGTCGCCCGCGCCGGTGATTATGGCGCAGCGGATCGAGCGGTCTTCCCACATGTCGATCCACGCCTGCGATATCTCGTCGGATGTGGCCTTGTCGAGAATATTGGCCTTGGCCGGATTGTTGAGCGTGATGTAGGCGACACCGTCGCGTTTGATGTAATCGATGGCCAAGTGAATTTCTCCTGAAGAAGCGGCGAATGCTGATGCGTGCTGGGGAGGTGCAATGGTGTACCCCTCGCTCATCTGGTGTCAATCACGTGTCGCAACCAGCATGCCTCGGCGCGCTGGTATTATTGTTGCTCACAAAAAGGAAGACGCACCGTGCCAAACGACATCGCAGCCAGCGGTGCTCCGGTGGGAAATCTGCCGCGCCTGCTACTCGTGCTGACGGAATTTCCACCCGGCTTTGGCGGCATGCAAACGCACGCGGTGAATCTGACGAATCATCAGGCCGCGCGCGGCTACGCTGTCGAGATCGCAACGCATCGCGTGGCCGACCCCGCACTTAAGGATGCCGCGCGGCGTTTCGATGCCGGCTTCGGCGTTCCCGTGCATCGTTGTCTGTCGCGTCTCGGGTTCTGGCATAACGTTGACGCACTGCAACGGCTGGCACGCCGTTCGCGTGTTGATTTGATCTACAGCTCCACCGTGTTCTACGGCCTGCTCGGCGAACGCACCGGTTTGCCGGTGGTGTGCCGCAGCGTGGGGAACGACATCCTGCGGCCCTGGCAGGGATATCCCTTTCAACTGCTGTCCTCGCTGATCGGCGCACCCGTTCTGCAACGCCTGATCAGCCGTTGGCTGGAACACGGCTGGCATCCGGAATGGGCGGAGCTGTTGTTCCACAAGACACGGCACGCGCTGATGCGCGATTCGGCGCAGGCCCACCAACGCGTGCTCGCCAACAGCGATTTCACCCGCGATTTGTTGCTGAATCTGGGCGTGGAAGGCGAGCGCATCCAGGTGGTCACCGGCGGCGTGGATGTCGCGCGATTCAGGCGGCCCGATGCGCGCCCGATGCGCAAGCACACCTTACGCGCGGAACTCGGTTTGCCTGCAGATGCGTTCGTGCTGCTGACGGCGTGCCGCTTTGTGGCGAAAAAAGGCCTTGATCTACTGCTGCACGCAATGCGCGAATTACGGCGTGACTTGCCCGTGCATCTGATCGTCGCCGGCGACGGGCGCAGCCGCCCCGATTACGAGGCGCTGGCCGCAGAACTCGGTGTCAGCAACCACGTCAGTTTTCGCGGCCGCGTTGAGCATGGTCAGCTTGAGCACCTTTTCTGGGCCGCCGATGCGTTCGTGCTGGCCAGCAAGGAAAGCGTCAATCCGTATACCGGCACGCGTGATGTCGAAACCATGGGCCGCGTGTTGTGCGAGGCCAACGCAGCCGGCCTGCCCGTGATTGCTAGTGCGAGTGGCGGCATACCCAGCGTGGTATCCGACAACGATAACGGCCTGCTGTTTCCCGAGGGCGATCTCGCGCGGCTGACTGAGGCCGTGCGGCGCGTGGCCACCGAACCAGGGCTGGCAAGCCGGCTCACGCATCGCGGCATCGAAAAAGCCGAATCGGCGATCGATTGGGGCATTATCATGAAGCATCACGAAAGCGCGTTTGCCGAGGTTATTGCGTCGGCTTGAATACGGGTGTGCGTAAGTACCGAGGCATTCGCTTTAAGTGATCGTAATACATAAGTATCTGTTTTTTTTCAATATTTTAATAGCCTTAGACAACCTGCACCCTCTGCCACCTCCATGTCCAAACTCCGCCTCGCCCTTTCCTGCTGGAACTATGACCGTATGCGTGCGCTGGCCGATGGCCGCGTGCAGCCGCACGGCATTGAATTGAATTTCCTCGATCACATCGTCGAGGAAACCTTTTTTCGCATGCTGCGCTATCAGGAATTCGACGTGGCGGAGCTGTCGCTGTCGTCGTACACGGTGTCGCTGTTTCGTGACCCGCAGCCGTTTATCGCGATACCGGTGTTTCCGTCGCGCATGTTCCGCCATTCGTGCACGTTCATCTCGGCGGCCAGCGGTATCCGCGAACCGAAAGATTTGATCGGCAAAAAAGTCGCCTCGCCCGAATACCAAATGACCGCGCCGGTGTGGAGCCGCGGCATCATGCAGGACGAGTACGGCGTCAAAATCAGCGACTGCGAATACTGGACTGGCGGACAGGAAACACCGGGCCGCGACGAAAAACTCAAACTCGATCTGCCACCGCACATCAAACTGAACCCGATCCCAGCGGGCAAAACATTGTCGCAAATGCTTGCCTCGGGCGAGATCGACGCGCTGCACAGTCCGCGCATGCCGTCGACGCTGCACTCACAGCCGGCGAAAGTGAAGCGTCTATTCGAGGATTACGTCGACGTCGAACGGGCGTATTACCAAAAAACAAAACTCTTTCCGATCATGCACACCATCGCTATTCGCCGCGAGGTGTACGAGAAAAATCGCTGGATCGCGATGGAGTTGTATAAAGCCTTCGCCGAGGCGCAGCGCATTTGCTACGAAGAAATGTTCGAGACCGCCGCGCTGCGCAACATGCTGCCGTGGATGATTGCCGAAGTCGAATGGCTGAAAAAGCACATGGGCGACGACTGGTGGCCTTATGGCTTTGAGGCGAACAAGGCCACGCTGGATACCTTTTTGCGTTATCACCATGAACAGGGTCTGTCGAAGCGGCGCCTACAACCGCAGGACCTGTTCGCGCCGGAAACGCTGGAGGCGTTCAAGATTTAGCGTTACTTCGCGTCACCTGGTACAAAATCAATAAATACGACTATTTATACAATTACACCTTGCGGTATTCGATCTTCTCTTGTCACGCGAACCCTTTGCCCATCCCCAACCTTCTGGCGACCTGATGAAACGTTACCCCAATTTACTGCCTGTGTTTATTGTGTTCACGGTGTTGATGTTTACCGCTGCCATGGCACCGGTCGCATCCGCGCAATCCGCAGCCAGCCGCCCCATGCGCCTGCTCGTCACCTTCCCGCCGGGCGGGGCGACCGACATCAGCGCGCGCCTGATCGCGCCGCGTCTGGGCGAAAATCTCAGTCAGCAATTGATCGTCGATAACCGGCCGGGCGCCAGTGGCATGATCGCCACCGCGCTGCTGGCGCGGACCGCGCCCGACGGCCACACCCTGCTGGTGGTGGATGTGGCTCACAGTTCGAACCCCGCTCTCAACGATTCAATGGCGTACGACACGCTGAAGGACATTTCGGCGATCAGCATGCTGATGCGCGTGCCCATGCTGATACTGGTAAACCCGGCGTTCCCGCCGCAAAATGTCAAGGAATTGATCGCGCTTGCCAAGGCCAACCCTGGCAAGTTCAATTACGGTTCGGCGGGCCTCGGCAGCACCATGTATCTGCTGGCGGAATACTTCAAGGCCAGCGCGGGCATTAACCTGGTGCATGTGGCCTACAAAGGCGGCGGCCCGGCGCTGGCGGAGGTGATGGGCGGTCAGATACCCATCACGTTTCTGTCCACCGCAGCGTCGATGCCGCAGGTCAAGGCGGGGCGTGTACGCGCGCTGGCGATATCGGGCCGCGAACGCAGTCCTGTGGCGCCTGACGTGCCCACCGTGGCGGAAGGCGGCCTGCCGGGTTTTGAGTTTTATCTGTGGCAGGCGGTACTCGCGCCTGCAGGCATGCCACCGCCGGTGATGGCGCGGCTCAGCAACGCTGTCACCGCGACGCTCTCACACGCGGATACACGCGAGCGTTTCACGGTCCTTGGTGCCGAAGTCACCGCGACCACGCCGCGCGAGGCGGATGCGTATATCCGCTCGCAGGTCGAGCGCTGGATCAAAACGCTGAAGCCAACGGCAGCATCGAGATAAGTAATTGTTTTTATTTATTTTTTTAAAACCCTGGGCTTCGCCATGAGCGGCGCGTTATCTCTGCGCCTCGCCGCCGATGTTGGCGGCACCTTCACTGACGTAGCCGCCTTTGACGAAACCACGGGAGAGCTGCGGCTGGGCAAGACGCTGACCACGCCGGCGCGGCTGGTCTCCGGCATTGAGCATGGCGTGACCAGGGCCAGCTCACACTTTGATGCGGCGCGGCTGTTCCTTCACGGCACTACGGTCGCCATCAACACCATCCTCGAACGCAGCGGCGCGCGCTGTGCACTGCTGACCACGCAGGGCTTTCGCGACATCTACGAAATCGGCCGCGTCAACCGGCCGGAATCGTACAACCTGTTTTTCAAACGGCATACACCGCTGATCGGACGCGACCTGCGTTTCGATATCAGCGAGCGCATCGACGCGCAGGGCGCAGTGTTGATCAAGCTGGATGAAGCGCAAGTGCGGCGCGTGGCGGCTGAAGCGGTGGCGCAGGGCGTGGAGGCCATCGCGATTTTATTTTTGCACTCTTACTGCAACCCGGCGCACGAGCAACGTGCCAAGCAAATCATCGAGCAGGAATTCCCGCAACTGTTTGTCACCGCCTCGCACGAACTCAGTCAGGAGTACCGCGAGTTCGAGCGCACCTCGACGGCGGCGGCCAATGCTTACGTCGGGCCGCGCGTTCGGCGCTATCTGGCCGAGATGGAATCGCAGCTTGAGGCCGCGCGCTTCGCCGGCACGTTTCTGATTGTGCAATCGAGCGGCGGGCTGTTCGACGCCGCCGACGCGCGGCGCTCGTGCATACGCATGCTGGAGTCGGGGCCGGC
>SYEN01000240.1 GCA_005800795.1 Burkholderiales bacterium
CGCAATGTAGCCATGCCAATGCCTGCCGGCAAGCCCATCAGCCAGAAACGCAGCCGCCACGCGAAATTCGCCGCAAATTTTTTCTCCAGCGTGGCCAAATCGCCGTGTCCCGTGACGATCAGGCTTTGCGCCAGCAAACAGGTGTGCTCGGTGTCGTCCGAAGTCATGCCGCGTCCACCGGGTAACAGCTTGTGGCTGTCGAGCGCGGGAAACATTTTCGCCTGACGCCGCCGGCTCAACCCTTCAAGCGCAAGACCCAGCGCATCGCCTGCGGCTGTGCCGAGCAGGCAGCCAGTGATGGCGAATGGAGTCGGATGGGCCATGGCAAACAGGGTGTGGGCAGGAGCCGCAAACATACGCCGTGATGGCGTTCGTGTCACGCTGCACAAGGCGTTGTTGCCGGTATCTGCCGCTGTTGCTGGTGAGGACTGTTCCCGAGCGGCTGCGCCATGCGAGACCCCTGGTATACAGAAGGCATACGCCATTGATTTGGGGTAAAGTGCGCGCTGCGAGGAGGATGGGATGGAGCAACGCCGCAATCTGTTAAAGGCTGCCGCTGCCAGCGGTGTCGCCTTGGTGCTGCCGCCGGCGGCGCAGGGGCAAGGGAATCCGAAGGAAGCGCGTCCGCAGGAAGGCGACCGTTTTGTGCTGGGCGAGGGCGACAAAAAGGGCGCTGTGGTCAAGCTGGACGATCTCAAAGCTGGCGGCCCGCCGGTCACCGTCTACCCGCAGGATGTCAAAAGCGGCACAGTGCGTGACGGTTCGCGCCTGAATCAAGTGCTGATGGTGCGGCTCGATGAAGCGCAACTCAAAAACGATACCAAGTCACGCGCGGCGCAGGGTATTGTCGCCTATTCCGCCGTGTGCACGCATACGGGTTGTGATGGCCTGTCGTGGGAGGCGGGCAAAGCGCTGTTCAAATGCCCGTGTCACGACACCGAGTTTGACGCCGCCGACGGTGCGCGCGTAGTGGCTGGCCCCGCGCCCCGGCGTTTGCCGGCGTTACCGTTGAAGGTTGTTGATGGCTATATCACTGCCGCCGGCGCATTCATCGGGCGCGCAGGCGTGATACAGTAAAAAAACTGTTTTAAAACAATTAGTTACGGTAACTCGCTTTACAACCCAGAGAGATCGCAATGAAATCATGGAAATGGTTGTTCCCCGTGCTGACGCTGCTGCCGGCGATTCTGCAAACCATGGGCGCGCCGGTGCATGCCCAAGGCGTGCGCGAGTATTCGTCTGTTACTGACGAGCGTCTGATAAAGCCCGAGCCACACAACTGGCTGCAAATTCGCGGCGGCTATGACGGCATTGGCTATAGTCCGCTCAACCAGATCAACACTTCCAACATCAAGCGTCTGGTGCCGGTGTGGAGCTATTCCACGGGACAACTGGAAGGGCATCAGGCGCCGCCCATCGTCAACGACGGTGTCATGTTCATTTCCACACCGCGCAATCAAGTGCTGGCGCTGGATGCCAAAAGCGGCAGGCAGCTCTGGCGTTATCAGCGCGAGTTTGCCGAAGACGTGAATCACCCGCATCCGACCAACCGCGGTGTTGCGCTCTACAAGGACAAAGTATATCTCGCAACGATGGATGCGTTCGTCGTGTGTCTTGACGCGAAAACTGGCAAGGTCGTATGGGAAACCAAACTTGCCGAGAACAAGGCGAACTATTACTTCACACTGGCGCCGCTGATCGCCAAGGGCCGGGTGATGGTGGGCAGTTCAGGCGCTGAGTACGGCATCCGTGGTTTTATCGCGGCAGTTGACGCCGAAACCGGCAAGGAAGTGTGGCGCACGCACACCATCCCCGCGCCGAACGAGCCCGGCGGCGATACCTGGCCCAAAGGCGATGAGTGGAAATCCGGCGGAGGTTCGGTGTGGATTACCGGCAACTATGACCCAAAGCTGGGCTTGGCTTATTTCGGCACCGGCAACCCGAGCCCGTGGCCTTCGGACGCGCACCCCGGTGACAATCTCTACACCACTTCGGTAATTGCGCTGGATGTGGAAACCGGCAGGATCCGCGGCCATCATCAGTATCACTGGAATGACAGCTGGGACTGGGACGAAGTCTCCGCACCGCTGCTGTTTGACGTGAAGCGTAACGGCAAGACCGTTCCCGTGCTGGTGCATCCGGGACGCAACGGCTACATCTGGACGCTGGAGCGCAAGCAGGACGGCATTGGCTTTCTGGATGCACAAAAATACGTTTATCAGGACGTGTTTACCTCCATTGATTCCAAGACCGGCCGGCCGACGTACGACATGGACAAACGGTTGATGGTCGGCAAGCCGACCACGTTATGCCCGTCGCTATGGGGCGGCAAGGATTGGCCACCCGCAGCGTATAACCCGCAAACCAATCTGCTCTACATCCCCGCGCACGACAACCTGTGCAGCTACCTCGTGGGTGAATCCAAGATCGCCCCATATCACCCTGGCAAGCGCTATGTGGGCACCGACGCATCAAAGACGCGGTTGTTTCCGCGTGAGGGTGCGAAGTACATCGGCGAGGTGCAGGCGTGGGACATGAATACCGGCAAGAAGGTGTGGTCCTATCCGTATCCGAACATGGACATCAACTGGGGCCCGTTGCTCACCACCGCTGGCGGGCTGGTGTTTGCCGGCGGCTCGGAAGACCGCAAGTTCCGAGCGCTCGATGCCAGGAGCGGCAAGCTCTTGTGGGAGTTCGTCACCAACTCGGGCGTTACTGCGATGCCGGCGAGTTACATGGTGGATGGTGTGCAATATATCGCCGTGCAATCGGGCTGGGGTGTGGATGCGCAGAAAATGACCGCGCGCCTGAACACTTCGATGAAACGCTCTTCAGTAGTACCGCAGGGCGGTGTGGTGTGGGTGTTCGCTGTCAAATAATTTATCGCAATTAACCGGAGGAGTGTCATGAATCACCTAGTGTCCGTTTTAAGCACCGCGATTGCGGGTGGCGTTCTTGTGTTCTCCCACGCCCATGCGCAGCAGCCTGCTGACGCGCCCGCGGCAGATGCGCCCAAGCCGGCAGTAACCAAGCCCATTCCCATCATGCAGCCTGCGCCCACGCTGGTGCCGGGGCGCGGCGATATTCCGAGTGCCGAGATCGGCAAGCGTCTGGCCAACGTGGCGCCGCCACCGATGGGCATGCCTGTGGACAAGCTGCCGACACTCACCGTGCCCAAAGGCTACAACGTCGAGGTATACGCTCACAGCATCGGCAACGTGCGCACCTTGCGCATTGGCGACAAGGGCACGGTGTTTGTGTCGAACCGATTGCTCGACAAGGTCTACGCGGTGGTTGATAAAGGCGGCACACGGGAAACCAAGGTGATCGCGTCGGGCATGGATCGTCCCAACGGGCTCGCTTTCCACAAGGGTGCGCTGTATGTTGCCGAGGGCACGAAGATTTCGCGCTTCGACAACATTGAAGACAACCTCGACAATCCACCCAAGCCCGTAGTGATCTACGACGACCTGCCCAACCATGCCTCGCATGGCTGGCGTTACATCGGCATCGGCCCGGACAACAAGCTCTATATCAACGTCGGCGCGCCGTGCAATATTTGCGAGCCGCCGCCGGGCTACGCGCAGATTCGCCGCATGAATCTGGATGGCAGCAACGTGGAAGTGGTGGCGGTGGGCGTGCGTAACTCGGTGGGCTTTGACTGGCATCCGGGTACCAAGGAGTTGTATTTCACCGAGCATGGCCGCGACTGGCTGTC
>SYEN01000241.1 GCA_005800795.1 Burkholderiales bacterium
GGGCTTTGATCTCTCCACTTGGTTTGGCGTGTTTGCCCCTGCAGGCGTATCCGCACCGGTGATCGAAGCGCTGCACCGTGAAATCACACGCGCGCTGGATTCAGCCGATGTGCGCAATCGCCTCGCCGCGCTCGGCGCTCAGCCCACGCCCACTACGCCCGATGCGTTTACCGCCTTCATCAAGGCCGAGCAGGCGGTTTACGACAAGGTGGTGAAGGCGTCCGGTGCGCGGGTCGATTGACCGGGACAACCGCGATGGTTCGGCGATGCCATTAAGAGTGCCCGCCCACCTTCAGATAAGAAGACCGTCCGCCGTCGGCATTGATCGTGGTTCCCGTCAGCATGCGGGACTCGTCCGAAGCGAGAAACACCGCGACCGCCGCGATATCGTCCGGATCGCCCGTGGAGAACGGATAGTTCGCGTGCATGGTGGCCCGCTCCACGTATCGCGGGTCGCTCCTATCCACTGCAGCATCGTTGCCCCTGCGTTTGAGCCAGCGTTCCGTTCTAATGGACCCTGGGGCGATGGCATTGGCGCGTATCCCCTGCGGCGCATACAGCGCGGCCAACGTCTTGGTGAACGAAACGATGCCGCCTTTCGCCGCTGCATAGGCCGGGCGCTCCGAGCCGATTTGCCCCAGGTGGGAGGCAAAATTAATGATCGACCCGCCGCCCGCCGCGATCAGGTGCGGAATGCCATGACGGCAGCACAGAAACGGGTGCAGCAAGTTAAGCGAGATCGTTTTGTGCCACGCGTCGAGATCCATCGCGTGTACATTGATGTCCTGCGCCAGCGAACCACCCGCGCAATTCATCACCACATCCAGCCTGCCGAAGCGCTCGATGGTGCGGGCCACCGCCGCGGCAACGCTGGCATCATCGGTAACATCCGTGTGCACGAAGATCGCCTCGCCGCCTGCCTCGGTGATCTCGCGTGCAGCACGCTCGCCCGTCTCACGGCTGATTTCGAAAAGCGCCACGCGGGCGCTTTCACGCACAAATGCCCTGGCAGTCGCCTTCGCGATACCCGCCCCCGCGCCGGTAAGAAACGCGACCTTGCCCTTTAGTCTATCCATTGCCGCTCCGTCTATGTGGTTAGTCAGGTCGCGCGGCGGAGGCCTTCACGACACCGGTCCACTTGTCGATTTCGCGGCGCAAAAACGCGGCGGCCTCGACAGGGGAGCTACCCACCGGTTCCGTGCCCAGCACGGCAAAACGCTCCTGCACGGCGGGATGACGCACGGCTCGCGAGATTTCGCTGCTCAATTTTTCAACGATTTCACGCGGTGTGGCGGAGGGTGCCAGCACGAGATACCAGCCCGTGACCTCGAAGCCGGGGAGTGCGGATTCAGCAACCGTCGGCAGATCGGGCAGCTGGGGCAGGCGCCGTGGCCCCGTCACTGCGACGGCCCGCAACGCACCGGACTTCACGTGGGACATGACCGTGGACGTGGCGTTGAAAACGAGCGCGATTTCGCCGCCCAGCAACGCCGTCGATGCGGGACCGCCCCCTTTGTAGGGGACGTGAGTGAACTTTACGCCGGCCAGCAACTGAAACAGCACGCCAGCGAGGTGCGTTGCACTGCCGTTTCCAGTCGAGCCGTAGGTGATCTCGCCAGGGCGCCGCTTTCCCAAGGCGATCAGATCCTTGACCGACCGCGCGGGCACAGCCGGGTGCAGGGCCACAAAGTATTGGCCCCTGACCAGCTGCGATACCGGTGTGAAATCCCGGATCGCATCGTAAGGCACCTTGGGCTGCAAGCTGGGATTGATGGCATGCTCGGACGCCACCGTGATGAGGGTATGACCATCGGGCGCCGCTCTCGCGGCCAATTCCGTTCCGATCATCGCGCCAGCGCCTGCGCGGTTATCCACTACCACGCTTACACCCAGCGTTTCGCCCAGACGCAGCGAAACGATACGCGCCGTCACGTCGGTTCCGCCGCCGGCGGCAAAGGGCACGATCATGCGGATGGTGCGGGCAGGATAAGCGGCTTCGGCCGCGAAAACCTGTACTGGGTAAGAAAAAACCAAAAGCATGGCGCCCAGCACGGCAGCCACCGGGAACTTCATGGACATCTCCTCCTGGGGGCGATACGCAGCAAAGGGGGTGAAGGAGTAATAGATTTTTTCCATGCTACTCAATCTACCGCGGCCACTATGTAGGGTCAATTTTGACTGCCGATTTTGGCGCCCTGCTGGAGCGCTGCCGTGTGGCAGCCGCTACGCGGGCCTTTTTAATCTTGTGCGAACATTTAATGTAAGTATTTGTTTTTATTGATATTTTTTTATAAATGGATTTTGCCAGCTTGCGGGATCGCGTGCAAGACGCCCGCGATCCCGGCGTCGTGCACGGTGCACGAGTTCAAAAAAAAACCTACGGGCTGAAGGCTTCCTTGTTTTAACGCAACGCGGCGTCCCCATATTAGCGATAGAGTAAGCTGCTTTGAACGCCCCCACCCTCCCCTCGCCCAACCTCTCACCACACGTGGACCTTGCCCTTACCGGCATGACGTGCGCTGCGTGCGCCGCGCGTATCGAGAAGGTACTGAACCGGTTGCCTGGGGTGACCGCGAGCGTGAATTTCGCCAGCGAAACAGCGCGGGTGGATTACCCGGCGGCTGGGGTGACTCCCGACGCCTTGATTAAAGCCGTCGAGAAAGCCGGTTACGGCGCGCAGGTCAAAACCGCTGCGTCGCGCGACAACGAAAAGCGTTTGCACGATGCGGCGTATCAAGCCGAGTTTCGCCGCTTTGTGATCGCCGCACTATTGACGCTGCCATTCATGGCGCAAATGGTTGCAATGCTGCTGGGCCGCCACGACTGGCTGCCGCTGTGGTTGCAATGCGCACTGGCCACGCCGGTGCAATTCTGGGCCGGCTGGCGCTTTTATCAGGGCGCGTGGCACGCGCTGCGCGGCGGCACGGCGAACATGGACGTGCTGGTGGCGCTGGGCACGTCGATGGCGTATGGCTACAGCCTCGCGGTGTGGCTGCTGCCACTGCCGCTGCATGTTTACTTTGAAGCCAGCGCGATGGTCATCACGCTGGTGTTGCTGGGCAAGGTGCTGGAAATGCGCGCGCGCGCCAAGGCCTCGTCAGCCATCGAGGAACTGCTGCGGCTGCAACCCAAAACCGCGACGGTGGAGCGTAATGGCGAGCGAGTGGAAATCCCGGTGGCTGACATGCGCCTGCAGGACGTATTCATTGTACGCCCCGGCGACAGCGTGCCGGTGGATGGTGCCGTGCTTGACGGCGAATCCAGCGTCGATGAATCATTGCTCACCGGCGAAAGCCTGCCGGTGGCCAAGCGCGCGGGTGCACGCGTCTATGCCGGCGCGATCAACCAGCAAGGCGTGTTGCGCTGTACGGCCACCGGCGTAGGCGAGCAAACCGCGCTCGCCTCTATTGTGCGGCTAGTCGAAGAGGCGCAAGGCTCCAAGGCGCCGATACAGCGGCTGGCGGATCAAATTTCCGGCGTGTTCGTGCCTGTGGTGATGACGCTGGCGCTGGCGACGTTCCTCTTCTGGTGGCTGATCGGCGGCAATTTCAGCGCAGGCTTGATCAACGCCGTGGCGGTACTGGTGATCGCATGCCCCTGCGCGCTTGGGCTCGCCACGCCTGCCGCAATCATGGTGGGCAGCGGCATGGGCGCGCGCGCGGGCATCCTGATGCGCGATGCGCAAGCGCTGGAAACTGCCGGCAAACTCACCACGCTGGTGCTCGACAAAACCGGCACGCTGACCTAAGGCAAACCGGTCGTCACTGATGTGGTGATGCTACCCGGCGCGAGCGAATCGCAACTACTGGCGGTGGCGGCTGCTCTGGAACAAGGCTCGCGCCACCCACTGGCGCAAGCGGTGGCGGCTTACGCGCACGAGCATGGCGTTGCGGCGCAACGTGTCGAGTCATTTCAGTCGCTATCGGGCAAAGGCGTGTACGGTTTGATCGATGGCGCCCCGGCAATGTTGGGTTCGCCCGCGCTGGCACTTGAGCACGGGCTGGCGTTGCCCGAGGCAAAAATCACAGCGCTGCAACAAGCTGGCAAAACCGTGGTGTTCGTGGCGCACCGCCATCTTGCGCTGGGCCTGATCGCGATTGCCGACCGCTTGCGCCCCACCACGCCTGCCGCGATACGCGCGTTGCAGCAGCTCAACATCACGCCGCTGATGTTGACCGGCGACAATGCCCTCACCGCCGCCGCCATCGCACGCGAAGCCGGTATTGCGCAGTGGGAAGCCGATCAATTGCCTGAAAAAAAACTTAATAAAATCAAATACTTACAGTCAACCTTAAAAATCACCGGCATGGCTGGCGACGGCGTGAACGATGCGCCTGCACTGGCTGCAGCCGATGTCAGTTTCGCCATCGGCACGGGCGCGGATGTCGCCGTGCAAGCGGCCGGCATCACACTGATGCGTAACGATTTGATGGGCGTGGTGGACGCGATACGGCTATCGCGTGCGACACTCGCCAAAATCCGCCAGAATCTGTTTTTCGCGTTTTTCTACAACGCGCTGGGCATACCGCTGGCCGCCGCCGGGCTGCTTAATCCGATGATCGCGGGCGCCGCGATGGCGCTGTCGTCGGTGTCAGTGGTAAGCAATGCCCTGCTGCTCAAACGCTGGCGTCCACTGCATACCCTTCACAACACTAAAGGAAATTGAACATGGAAACCACTACACTCATCATCGGCGGCATGACCTGAACGGGCTGTGCCGCGAGCGTGACTCGCGTGCTGAAAGCCCTACCAGGTGTCGCCGATGCGCAGGTGACATTGACACCGCCGCAGGCGCGTGTGCAGTTCGATGCGGCGCTGGTGAGCGCCGCGCAACTCAAAAGCGCGATTGAGGATGCGGGTTACGACGCCAGATGACTACGGATGCCACCACCCGTAGATGCAATACAACAAACCCCGCCGAAGCGGGGTTTGTTGTATTGCCCTTAACGCTGGCGCAGCCATTACATCGCAGCCGCTTTTTTCCGGCGGCGTGCCGCGAAGCCCAGCAAGCCCAATCCGGCGAGCATCATGGCGTAGGTTTCGGGTTCTGGCACAGCCGTGACCGCCAAACCTTCTACGCCAACGGTAATCCCGTGCCAGCCTTCCGGGAACGTATTGGTGAACGTGATGGAGTCGAAATCGCCCTGCAGTTGAACCACGCCGTGCAGTTCACCCACGCCGGTAAACGAGGTACTCGTCGTGCTGCCAAAGCTGCCGCAGCCCCAAAACCCGCACCCTGAACTCAGAAAATTGAGATTGCTGCCGGGTGCGAAAGTCACATTGGCCCCGTTAAAACTGACCAGCGTGATTAACGGATTGTGCACCGTGGAGGAGAAGGAAATCGTATGGGTTCCCGCCGCTGTCAAGGCGATGATGTCGCTGTTACCGGAATCGCCAGGCCCGTTTGACACCGTGCTGCTGAGGTACGGTGCATTCGGCTGCCAATAGTTAGTGCCGCCGCTGGTTTGCGCAAACGCGTAGGGGCCGGTGTAGGTTACGCCCACCGAGGTCATACCGACCGAAAGAGAACCGCCGACGATGCCGGCGCTGGCATTGGTCCAATCTGCCCACGATATCGTGGCTGCCGACGCTGAAGACGCAACACAAGCGGACGCCACTGCAACAGCGGCTAAAGTTTGTTTTAAATTCATGGCACTTCTCCTCAATATTGATAATGCTGCAAACTACCGGTTTGCGATAATGCACCACGAGTGTATGCAGGGCTTGTTTCCTGCACAATAGCCCGTTCAGACTAATTTGCAGACTATTTTTACCTGGCTGTGGGCCGGTAAAATTTGGCAAAATCCTGAGGCTAAGTCGAGAATTTATATCTATCTTATTGTTTTTATTGACTTTTTTAAATTCAATTCCAGATCTGCCACCAAGGCCTGTTGCGCCCGCCATCGCCACGCAGATATTTGCTGTCCGGAAAATTCTTCATCATAACGCGCTCGGCATCGGCGCGCAGATCCTTCATGCCCAGCGCGTCATAGGCCTTGACCAGCAGCAGCAGGCCTTCTTCATTGGCCGGCGCAGTGGGATAAGTCTTTAACGCGAACTGCGCGCGGTTGGCAGCGGCCAGATATGCACCGCGTTTAAGGTAGTAGCGCGCGACATGAACCTCACTCGCTGCCAGCGTGTTGACCAGATACTTCATGCGCTCGATGGCATCCGGCGTGTATTTGCTGTCAGGAAACTTGGCCACCAGTTCCTTGAATGCGTCAAATGAGTCGCGTGCGGCCTTGGGATCGCGTTCGCTCATGTCCTGTCCGCTGACAAAACCGGCGATGCCCAAATCATCGTTGAAGTTGGCGATACCTTTCAGGTAATAGAGGTAATCAACGTTCGGATGATTGGGATGATTCTTGATAAAGCGCTCGGCGGCGGTGACGGCGCCCGCCGGGTCTTTGTCCTTGTAGTAGGTGTAGGCAAGCTCCATCTGCGCCTGTTGCGCGAAGCGGCCATAGGGGAAACGGCCTTCGAGCTTCTGGTAGTAGCCGATGGCTTTTTCGTAGTTGCGGCCATCCAGATTCGCACGCGCCTCGGCGTAAAGCTTTTGTGCGCTCCAGCCCTTGGTGTCGTCGGTCTTATCGTCGAGCAGGCCGCAGGCTGCCAGCATCCAGCCGAGGGAGCACATCGCCAAACCCGTTAAAATACGCCGCAGCAAACGCAGAATCATATGAGCACCGCCAAAAAAGTCGTTGAAAATTATAACGTAAACACCCTCGCGGCGCTGCGCACGGTCGTCGCGCCGCCAGCCGAACACGCACGGGTGCCAACCGAATGCGCGGGACAGCGGGTAGACCAGGCGCTGGCGCAAATGTTTCCCGAATATTCGCGCAGCCGCCTGACGGTGTGGCTCAAAGCCGGGCGCATTACGCTCAATGGCGCCTCACCCGCGCCTAAAGGCAAAGTCTGGGGCGGCGAAATAGTACTGCTCAACGCCGAAGCTGATCCGCAAACCACGGCGCATCAAGCCGAAAATATCCCTATTAATGTGGTGTTTGAAGACGCGCACATTATCGTCATCAAC